>CABVEG010000007.1 GCA_902497185.1 uncultured Eubacteriales bacterium
ACGGAAATTCCCCTAATGACGGAGAGCTTTATATAGAAATTGAAAATATGATTCCCCATGAGGTTTATACAAAGGATATTACGGTGATGAATGCAAGGGATGATGCACAGTATAGTATATATCTTATGGCTACACCTAATTATGATGACGGTGATATTGATTTGTTGGGTGAAACCAGGTGCAGACTTTGGCTTGATGACATCCTTATATATGATGGACTTGTAAATGGTCACGGCACTCCTGACATCAGCAGCAGCGGAGTTGACTTGGGAGGAGTGTATAAAAGCGGAGAATCGAGAAATCTTCATGCTGAATTTGTGTGGAATGCTACAGGCAATGAGGAAAATGATACTGACAATTCTTATTATGGTGTTGTAAGTTTCCATTGGATTTTTTATGCACAGATTTCAAAGACATCTGATAATAGAGGTGGTGGAGGCGGAGGCGGATACCGTGATCCAAACAAAGACCCGTCAGGTGAAACCGAAACTCAAAAGACTATAGAGGTAAATACCGAAAAAGGTACATCAGACACCCCTAAAAATATTGAAAATGATAATAAAGATCATAATAGTGACAATAAAATAAATGAAGTGCCTGACAAAGAAGGTAAAGATACGCCTGAAGATAATCCGGAAGATAGCAGTGACGAAAATGAAAATAAGTCTATACCTGATAAAATAGCGGACAAAATCGTGAAGAAACTTCCTTTTATACCTGAGGATGTTAAAACAGGCTATTACAGTCAGCTTTTATTTTATGTAAAATTAGTCGGGGCAGCATTTGGAGCAGCATTGATTTTGATTGTTGCTATTATACATAAAATGATTAAATTAAAAAGATTGAAAAGTAGTGTAAAATAATATGAAGAAAATTGCTTTAATGATTGTACTATTAATAATATGTATTGCTATAGGTACTTTCGGAGTGTATAAAATCTACAGTGAAAAATCTGAAGTTCAACAGGCTGAAGGCCTTGCAGCAGCATATACTGATTATTCTCCTGCCGTAAGCTTTGACAATACAAAAACCTATGAGGAAATTTTTTATGATTTTTCTGCAAAGTTAAAAAGGTTGAAAAAAATTAATAACCATATTGTGGGATGGATATATATTCCTTTAACTAATATTGACTATCCTGTGGTTAAGGGTGAGGATAATTCATATTATCTTACTCATACACCTGACGGAAGCTATTCCGCAGCAGGCTCAATTTTTGTGGATGCAAGGGGATTTAACGAGGATAATACTATTATTTACGGACACAATATGGGCAGTTCAAGTAATATTATGTTTCACGATATTACAAATTTTTCACAAAGTGAGTTTTTTAATAATGTTCAGTGGGGATATTTTATTACTGATAATGTAATTGTAAGGCTGAATATATTCGCTTATTCATTGACAAAGCCTTTAAGCGGCTTTTATTCTGATAACGTGGCGCTTGATTTTATTAAGGAAAATTCGGTAAATTACAGAGAGCCTGCTGTACAAGGTACAATGTATACTCTTTCTACCTGTGCCTATGATTTTGATGATGCAAGAGCTGTTTTAAGCTGTATTGGTGAGAAGGTATATGTTTTAAATAATTAAGTAAATTACAAGGCTATAGCCCCATAAAATAATTCTAATCGGAAGGGTTGAGGAATATGAAGAACAGAAAACCATTTGTCAGATTTTTTTCGGTTGTGTTAATATTGATAATGGGTCTTAATTTATGTGATCTTGAAGCTCTTTATTGGATTTTTTCAATTAAAGAGGCTTATGCTGCATCTGCCATTTCACCTGCTGAAGTAACTAGAATGTGGAATAACAGAAAAACAGAGGTAGGTGTGACTTTGGATAATAAGCCTCAGTTAAGCTTTTGGAAGGATACAGGTGATATGTATACTAATTGGATAGATACAAGTGTACATACCGAGCTTACGAAGTCAGATGATTTGCCTAATAAAACATTAGGTGTGCCTATAGCAAAGGCAGCTGATGGAGATGTGTATACTGTAAGGGGAGCCTCTGTAGCTTCATATCCTTTTATGGATAATGTGGCAACGGGAGGTGCTATTTGGGTATATGATAATCCAAGTGATAAAGATGATACTTTAATGCATAAGGAACTGAGCAATGACTATCTTGTTAATGAAATACCTTTAAATCCAAAATACGGCGAGAGTGGTGATGCAAAGGAGCTCCCTTATTATTATACCGTGGAAAAGGATGATGCATTGGGTGGCTATTACAGAAGGTATTATATAAGCACGGCTAATCAGCTTCAATACCTGCTATTTGTATCATTAAGTACAGGTATCGCTGTTAAAAACGAAGTCGGTGATACTATTGATGATATAAATGGAAATAATAATGCTGTTCATGGTGATATGTATATTAAGACTACCAAAAAAGAAATTATGCAATATTTTCCTCAGGAAACCAACGGAACGGTTTTGCCAAAACTTGGTATTGAGCTTTTGTGCGATATTGATCTTGGAGGTGCTGAAAGTCAATATTGGGTAGGTTATTCAAATGCCAATATAATAACTGAATTAAATGGCAATAACCACACAATATATAATGGATATTTTATTAAGGTCAAGACAGGAGAACAAAATAAAACAACCAATAGTAAGGATGTTACAACTGCTACTAATGTATACAGACATTATACTTTTTTTAATGGACAAAACAACAATAACAATAGTAAAGTAGGAACTGATGAAAATGGTAATTTTGTTACAAGAAATACCTTTACGGGGGCAGCTCAAAAATTTGCTTTAAAAAATGTAGATTTTTCCAATATATTTCTAGACAGAGAGGGTGGCATTTTTGGAAATTCTGTTTCCAGAACATATCTTGAAAATGTAAATTTTCAGAGCAGTATTTCAACGGCCAACGCATCCTCATCGGCTATTTGCTTTGGCAATTCTTATTTATACTCATATTTTAAAAACTGTATGATAAGAAACTGTTATGTTTATTCTGCCGGCGGACACAGCGCAGCCTTTGCTTCCTATAATGGAGGAATGGCTTATTCAAATTATGGAAAGCGTTCCACCTATATTGGAGACCCGAATCCCTCTAAGGATGTAAATTCCTATTATTTTAAGGATGTTCCTGAGCTTAAATATGCAGAGGCGGCATGGCAAAGCACCCTAAACAGTGACAGCAGTAAGGATAAATTTTTAACTGCGGCAGTTGACGGAGTAGAATATCCATTAACATATTATTATCCGTCCATATATGAAAATTGTATGACTATAGATTCTGAGGTATATGATGCAGGAGGCGAACATTCGGGAACCTTTGTTTCATGTATGCAGTCGGGAATCGTTTTTAAAAACTGCTTTACAAATTCAACCATTTATGCTCAGACTAAGGCAGGTTGCTTTATAGGAATGTGCATCGGAAGTGCTGATGGCTTCCAATATGAGGTTGAGGGCGAAAAGAGCTTTGTTAATGCTTATTTTGAAAACTGCTATTCATCAGGTCTTATTGAAGGACAAAGTAAGGAAGGCGGCTTTATAGGCAGTATATTTAACGGAGATGCTCGAAACTATGATATGGATTCAAGTACTGCCACCAATTATAGAGGAAAATGTGTTTTTAAGGACTGTTATTCAACTACCTCTGTAGGTATGCAGTACTCAAGTGCAACGGAGGTAGGCGGCTTTGTAGGCGGAATTATAGGAAATGGATTGGCATTAAATGATGAAGACAAGCAGCATATATTTATAAACTGCTATGCGGCAGGTGAAGTGGGCGGTATTGAAACAAATACATCAACTGACAGCTCCAACACAGGCAGCATAGGCGGCTTTATGGGAGAATATGTTGAACAGACATATACTGCAAAGGATAACGGTTTAGTTACCAAGTTTACGGAACGTATAGAGCCTGTTGTAAAAAACTGTTATTATGATAAACAAACAACGGCTATGAGGGAAAGAGATATAGGCAGCAAAAGTGCCGATTTAACTCTTTGTAATACTCTTGACGGCTTAAAGGGAGTTTATACTCTTTCATCTTCAGTTAAAAATGTAGCAGGTCTTGCAGATACTGTTAAATTTGGTGATGGTGCATGGGTATATCAGAAAGGGTATTATCCTGAGCTTGGTGTATTTATGGGTGAAAAAGCTAAGGCTAACTTTGGAGATAAGGCACAGACAGCCGAGCTTTACAGCAGAGCCTCTGTTGCTACCGTATTTCTTGACCACTGGGACAGTATAATGGACAGGGACGGAAATATTGGTAAAACGGATTTAACAACAGTTTATGATACTGTAAGGGATATATCCTATAAGTTTGAATTTTCTAGCGGCGGAAATTCAGCAGTAGGCAACATAGGCTGGCAGCATAATACTGAAAAAAATGAACAAAGTGGTTTTTCAACATACTTAGGCGGCGAAACAAGGGATACAGATGGCAATATTGTACCAAATGGTTTTGGCGTTGATTTCGGTTATACGGCTAAGGACGGCAGTGATGCAAATATGGTCAAGCAGTATGCTCCCGAGGTGCTCTCTATAATGGCGGAAAAGGAAACAAACGGGGACTATTCCTTTAAGTGCTTTGATTTTGCGGCGGGCAAGCAGTTTGTCAAGGTTACTACCTGTACCGATGCAGATTATGAAAAATGGAAAAATGATCAGGAAAAATACGATAATTATCTTCTTGCAGTTGATGAATTTAATCTTGCAAGACCTAAATATATTAAGATTCTTGGTTTAGAGGCAGTTACAACAAATGATGAAAAAATCAGAGAGCTTATTAATATTGAGCTTAGAAAGCTGTTAAAGCTGTCAGAGGATGCAGGCGAAAGTGAAATTGGAGCCAGACTAGATTATGTTACAGCTTTGGTAAGGGAATTAAGCTCTGATGAAAGCTCTGTAAAGTATAATGCTGCAAGAGAATTAAATGATATACTGGAATTGGGACATAGTGTTGTTGATGATACTGCTATTCAGAACATTTATTCTAATTGCACACAGTTTTTACAGTATAACGTTTATCCTTATGTTGAGCCTGCGGAGGTAAAAGCTCCAGAGGATTTCAAGAGCTACGTAACCGGCAGGTTTGGAACCAGAACATTAAGACTTGTTCCTACAGCCTATCTTGATGCAGGAGATATGATTACTATAAATGTAAACAGTAACGTTGAAAGTGGTAACGTTTCCGACATCAGTAACGAGGTAAGTATGACTGTGGGTAATAAGAATTATTCAATGAATAAATTCGATCATACACTGGGAGTTATTTATTCATCAACTCAAGGTTATCCTAATTCGGCTAAGGGTGTTACCACAAGACTTGGTGACAATAGTTTGTATGAGAAACAGAAAATAGCTAAAAATTCAACCGATTATTACAATCATTCAAAGGGAGTGTTTAATGCTAATCTGAATACTGATGAAATATTTGCATTGTATGATTATTATCCATCAAGAAAGGCTGAGGATATAGGAGGAACAACTGTTGACGGTGGATTTATCACAACCACACCACAGGTACTTTTGGGTAATTTCTGTATTGATGATGGGGGACTAACTAAGGTAGAGGTATACAAAACCGTAACAAATTCTGTAGGTGACAGCGGAAGCTTTGTTCTTGACAAGGGTGAAAAGATTAATATGTCCGACAGTGATAATCTTGAAAAATGGACGGGGCAGACTAATTTTGACACAGAGGACAAGGGCTATTATTATATGGTTTACTATTGGAGAATGTCAGACGGCAGGTATTTGGAGGAATATAAACTTGTTAAGATTACAGCCAATAAGTTTACTGTACAAATGAGGTCAGGTGTTGCAGGTGATACAGAGGACAGTTTTGTGTACAATGCTGACAATGAAATTTATTACACTGCCATAGATTGCGACATATTCTCTGATTACGATAATTCAAAAATAACTGATGCAATAAAAAGACACTATTTCCCAAGTGACAGATATTATTATCCTCATAAAAACGGAAAATATAAGGACTGGGCTGATTTTGCCGAGCAGGCATATGATGAATATGATAAATATCTGGATTATAACGAGGGCAGCTATTGGTACAAAGCAATAACTACGTCAACGGCTGCAAACAGTATTTGTGTTGCGTGGAGAAAAAGTGCTGATTATGCTCTTGTAAAGTTAATGGTTGAGGTTTACAATGGCGGAAAATGGATTCCTATGGCAATATCAGGAAATGATTCTGAGCATACCAGTATAGGTGACGAAGATTATCAGGAGTATTATTACAGCTACAAGAGCTATGATGTTACTCAAAATCCAAGGACCAAACTGTTTTCGGTTATTACAACGGATAATGTTGTTAAAACCTTTGGATTGTCTGATGTTACAAACACTGACCATACAGGTTCATCTGATTACGACAAGTATCAAAATATAGGTGCAGGTGCTGTAAGATATATTAATTTTCAGTTCTTTGATGAAACTGCTACCGACAGACAGCTAGAATTTAATGATGATATTAGAGTTACGGCATTGTTTAGAAAAGTGGATGCAGATGTAAGAGTAACAGAATCCGTGCTTATTGATGACGGAAGGTCAGAAGATGAAATTGTAGAAGCAGACGGAGAATATATTGCTCTTGATAAGGCAGATGCTTATAGAAGTGTTGATAATTACAATATTGAGCAGAGTGAAAAAAGAGCTGTTTTATTTGGTGATAAACTTATCTATAGACTAAAGGTTCAAAATGCGGGACATTATAACGCAAACAACATAATTATTAAACAAAAGCTGCCAAGTGGATTAACATGGGATGAAAATATGGAGGTAAAGCTTTATAAACAGGAGAGAACAATAAACACCAATAGTGAGGACGTCTATCAATCTCTTACTCCTGTGACATTGGAGAATATATCCGATGATGAATACAATTCTTCCTATAAATCTGAGCAGTACAGCTATTGTGTAGAGCGGAATGATGGTGAAACGTGGTTTAAATATCGCCTTAATCCTGTCAGTATGACAACGGATTATTATATTCAAATTGAATGTAATGTTGACAAAAATTATAATAAACAAAGTGAGCATTTTGAAAACAATTCAGATTATGGCTTTGTTTTTGTAAATGGTGATGTTGATGAAAATGCTGAAGATATTGGCGACTTAAACCAGAACTATGCTGAAAATGCCATATATAATCTGTCATCAACTGAATCTGTAGATGATAATAAAAATATCAGCTATGACATTGTCATAAACAAGCAAAAAAATCTGGACAAAACTCATTATATAACCAACATATACAATACATTGCCTGATGGCTATAGCTTGGTTGATGGCAGTTTTGTTGTGGATATACCTGGTTTAGAGCTTAATAAGGACTATAAAATTAACTTTATGGCAAATGCAATTTCCATATCAGCAATATCCGGTGAAAGAGGTTATGTTTTATCCGGGGATGAAAGTATATCAATAAAATATAAATTAAGGTATGATGGAGTAACAGCAAATGATAAGGTTGAAAATACAATAAATATTCAGTATGTTCCTTCCACAAATGATCATACTCAGTATCAAAATTCCCTTACAATGGTAACTAAAACAACAAATACTGTTGAAGCTGATGCAAAATGGCTTTATCTCAATGTGGAAAAGACTATTGATAACCCTGACCCCGTTCAGTCATTCCTGTTCAAGGTTGAAGATATAACGGCAGCAAATAATATATTTGCGGATGTTATATGTTCTGAAAAAATTGAGGGCGTTGATAAAACATATTACAGGGGAAACAAGGTTATTCAGATAGGTGAGAGAGGATTGTACAGGGTTAATGAAACTGATTGGGCAAATACCGATTATGATATTGACAAGGCAGCGTATACCTCAGAGGATATAGACCTGTCAAATATAGATACTTCCGGTGAGGATAGACCTGTAATACAGGAGAGTATTGAAAGAGGTTTTTATTTGCCGAGGGCTATGTACAGATCGGGAGCTTTTCCATTTGCTGTATCAGAACAACAAGATTCTGACGGAAATACTGAAATAGTCTATCCTACTGTTTCCTGCCATAATGTTGAAAGTGAGTATGCTTGGCTTTCAGACCAGAAATATGTTGAGAACAATGTTTCTGATGAAAGCAGCGCAGGGACAGGTTCAAGAAACGTACCTCTGAGTGGGGATAAAACTGCTACGCCACCTGCTGTAGTGGTTACTGAACCTGTTAAGGTTAAAAAAGAGGATGATAAAAAAGAATAAAGATTTTTGACAGCTTGGCTGACTGACAAAAAGTGTGAGATTAATCAGAAAGTGCACCTATCGCATCATTATTGGCGATAGGTGCTTTTTTCTGTATTTGCCTTCAATAAGATGTTTTTTACATTAGAATATTCAACGACTACATCAATTAACAAAACTGACACCGCTAGAGGAACGATGTCAGTATGTTACTTAAATTCATATATTTTCTATTTTAGGTAATTTTTGTGATGTCTGTATAAGTTTTGCAGTGCATTTAATTAATATTTTACATTGCGTCATTAATTGCTATATGATGAATATGCGTATACACTGATAAAAAATTGATACATATCTAATGTTAAACGAACTCACCTTAAATTAACAATGCTTAGTGATATTTTATATATATGATATATGGTATTAAATTTATACAGGTATATAAATTTCACAATTAATTATTTGTTTCCTTGTGTGGGCAGGAAACTATATTTATAAGTTTTTTGCCTGAAATATATAAACAAAGATTTTTGTATGCTATATCTATAATTTTCTCCAGGGTGGCATGGAGGTTATAGTGTCCGGAAATATGGGGAGTAATAACGGCATTAGGTATACTCCAAAGAGGATGTTCCGGAGGCAAAGGTTCCGGATCTGTAACATCAAGCCCCACACCCTCAAAATGTCCTGCTTTAAGGAGTTTGTACAGGGCATTAGTATCTACTGTATTGCCTCTTCCCACATTTAAAAAGACGGAGCCTTTTTTTGTAAGAGATAAAACTTCCTCTGAGAAAAATTTATAAGTTTGTGGAGTTGAGGGAAGAGATACTGACACAATATCTGCTTTTGGAAGGAGTTCTTTTATACTGTCCATAGTGTAAAGTTCGTCTACATAATCAGGTTTATTTGATATATCTCTTTTAATACCAATTACATAAGCACCTAATGCTTTAATGCGCTTGGCAAATTCTCCGCCTATATCACCCATTCCCACAATAAGAGCTGTTGAGTTATATATAGAAGTTACACTGCCTTCTGACTTCCATATATGTTTGTTTTGGTTATCTCTGTATAAATACAGCTTTTTTTTGATTTCTAAAAGCATAGCAAGCAGATGCTCTGAAATAGCAAGTCCATAAGCTCCCCTAGAATTTGTAAGAATTGCGCTTTTGGGGATAATACTGTCTTTCTGGTATTCGTCTGCTCCTGCGTAGTTCAGATGAAGCCACTTAAGATTAGGTGAATTTATAACAAATTTAGGAGGCACATTTCCTATAATTATATTTGCTTTTTGAACCTGTTCATATGTTACATTTGTGGGTGATATGTATTCAAAAATGCAATTTTGTGCTGCATTTTCAAATCTGATTTTATTACTGTTGTCAAGAGGAATTGTTACTAAAATATGCAAAGTTTCCATATTGATTGCTCCTTTTTAATTATATTAATATAAAAGGATTTTGTAAATGTTAAATACATTTTAATAACAATGTTGAAATTTGTCAATATATATTGTAATATTTTTTAATTGCCATAATAAAAAAATGTGATATAATATTAATATATAAAATCGAATTTTAAATAATGAGGTGGTTACTTGGACAAAAAGACGCAGCAAAATCAATCGGTTGAAAAAGCAATGTCAATAATTGAATATATGGCTAAATGTGGAAAACCTATGAAGCTTTTTGAAATGTCAAACGAGTTGGGTATAAATCAAAGTACTTTGCTTAGATTTTTGTTAACGTTGGAGAATAGTGGATACGTAGCACAGGAATCTGATACATCAAGATATTTTTTGACTATGAAACTATGCAAAATAGCAAATATGATAAGCGGAACGGTAAGAATAAGTGATATTGTACTTCCTTATTTGAGAAAAATAGCAGAAACTTTAAATCAGTCTGTTTCCTATGCTGTTGAAAAGGAGGGAGTAATAGTATATGTGGAAACTGTAAGGGGACCTCAGGAAATATTAAGTTCCACCAGAAGAGTTGGAAGTATTTCACCTATGTATTGTACGGACATTGGAAAGCTGATTTTATCGGATAAAAATGAAATAGAAATCGATGAAGTACTGTCCAGACATGGTATGACGGCTTATACAGAAAATACATTAACGACCAGACAACAATTGATACAGGAATTAAATGTAATAAAAAGTCAGGGATATGCTATAGATAATGAAGAGTGTGAAAGAGGTGCTAAATCTGTAGCGGTTCCGGTAAGGGATTATACGGGGAGAATAGTTGCAGGGATTAGTGTAACGGGCTTTGTTTTTAATATTACAACAGATTTTATAATTGAAAATATAGATTATTTAATAAGAGAGGCTAATGAGATTTCTCTTAAACTTGGATATAAAATTTAAAAAAAGTAAAATTAGGTATTGACAAAACAAAGTTTAAGGAGTATACTCTCCTTAAATCGATTTAATGGTAAAGCAAAGGAGCTGATAATTCAGCTCCTTTTTGTTTTACTAATTTTTAACTCAATTTAATAAAATTAAATTTCAATATTTAAAATATAATCTTGTTAAATCAAAATTAAAATAATTAAATGGATTTTGTAAATGTTATTTATAATAAAATTTAAAATTTAATTTCAAAAAATGAAATGGAGTGATAAAATGAAAATAGTATGCATTGAACCCTTGGGGATTTCTGAGGATAAAGTAAATGAGCTTTCAAAATCTTTAAGAGCAAATGGACATCAATTTGTTTATTATTCAACAAGAGTGAGTGAAAGTGAAGCTTTAGTTGAAAGAGGTAAAGATGCGGATGTAATTATAATAGCAAATTTACCGTTAAAAGGTGAGGTCATTGAAAAATGTACAAAGCTTAAAATGATTTCAGTGGCTTTTACAGGCGTTGACCATATTGATATTAATATGTGCAGAGCTAAAAATATTATGGTTTGTAATGCCGCAGGGTATTCTACAAATGCAGTTACTGAGCTTGCCTTTGGTCTTATTTTTTCAGTATTAAGAAATATTATTCAGTGTGATAAGGCAGCGAGAAATGAGAAAACAAAAGAGGGGCTTGTAGGTAACGAAATTGCAGGTAAGACATTCGGTATTGTAGGTACAGGTGCCATAGGAAGTATGGTGGCTGATGTTGCTTTAGCTTTTGGGTGTAATGTAATTGCTTATAGCAGAAGTATAAAAGCGGAAATTGAGAAAAAGGGTGTAAAATATGTTTCTCTGGAGGAGCTTATGAGCAAAAGTGATATTGTTTCTCTCCATTTGCCATGCAATGATAAGACAAGGGGATTAATTTCAGAAGAAAAATTATCACTTATGAAAAAAAGTGCAGTACTTATCAATACCGCCAGAGGTCCTATAGTTGATAATTCTGCTTTGGCAAGGCTTTTAAATGAAGGATTAATTGCAGGAGCCGGTGTTGATGTATTTGAAACTGAGCCTCCAATAAGCAGCAGCCATCCTCTTGTAAATGCGAAGAATACGGTTTTGACTCCTCATGTAGCTTTTGCCAGCAGTGAAGCATTAGTTAAGAGGGCCATTATTACATTTAATAATATTACGGAATGGGAAAATGGAACACCTGTCAATGTAATAAAATGAGAGGACAGAGGCTATGAATAAATTCTTTCAATGTAAGACAGAACAAAAAAAAGTAGGTATGCTTACCCCCTCTTCCAATACTGTTGTTGAGCCTGTATGCTCAGCTATGGTATCAGGTCTTGAGGATATTGTAACAATGCATTATTCAAGGTTTAGAGTTACAAAAATATCGTTGGAGTCAGATTCATTAAATCAGTTCAATATAGAGCCTATGCTTGATGCAGCTAAAATGCTTGCAGATGCAGATGTTGATATTATTTCATGGAATGGTACCTCCGGAGGCTGGAAGGGTCTGGACTCGGACAAAAGACTTTGTGAGATAATTGAGGAAGAAACAGGCATACCTGCAACTACATCCATGCAGGCACAGATTAAAACAATGCATGAAAAAAATGTAAGTAAAATCAATATGGTTACACCATATACAGATGATATTAATGAACTGATTATTAAGGAATATAAAAAAAATGACATTGAAGTTATTAACAGCATCGGTTTACATTGCAGCATAAACAGGTCATTCAGCTGTATTCCTTTAGAGAAAATATTAAGTTCATGCAAGGCTGTATATAGTGACAAAGCTCAGGGATTAAGTGTTATATGTACCAACTTTCCTGCCATGAAAATGGTTAGGGAAATAGAAGAGCTTGGACTGCCTCTTTTTGATACAATAAATACTTTAGTATACCAAAACATTAAACAGCTTGGTATAAGTACAGATTTATTAAGTAACTGGGGAAAGATTTTCAAATAAAGAGGTGATAAATTATGATTGAGGTTGAATTACAAAATGTTTCCAAGAGCTACAAGGACAAGGACGGAAAATTCACAAAGGTTTTGGATAATATAAGTATGCAGATTGAAAAAAATGAATTTGTATGCTTTTTGGGAAAAAGCGGATGCGGAAAGAGTACAATGCTAAATCTTATGGCAGGATATATAAAGGCTGACCAAGGTAACATTATTATAAATAAAAAGCTAATTTCCGGCCCCTCTCAGGAAAGGGGTGTTGTGTTTCAGGAGCATGCCTTATTTCCTTGGTATACAGTACTTGAAAACATTGCCTTTGGTCCAAGAGTAAATCATTTGAGGAATGTTAATAAAATTGCTGAAGAATATTTGAAAATGATTGACCTTGAGGAATACAGGGACTATTATCCCGGACAGCTTTCAGGAGGAATGAAGCAAAGAGTTGGTATTGCGAGAGCCTTTGCAAACAGACCTGCAATACTGCTTATGGATGAACCTTTTTCAGCCCTTGATGCAAAAACAAGGGAAAATATGCAGGAGCAGCTTCTCAATATATGGGAGAAAGCAAAGACTACAGTTGTTTTTATTACACATAGTATTGATGAGGCAATTACCCTTGCTGACAGAGTTATTGTACTGGGAAACGGCAAAATAATAGATGAGACTGTTGTTGATATGGAAAGACCAAGACGAAAGGAAAGCTCTGAATTCAATAAATATATGGAACATTTTGAAAAAGTGATAAACGGTGATGAATAAGGAAGTGATATAATGCAGAAAAAATATGCAATCATAAGGGTTATTTCAGTATTGGTAGTATTAATTGTGTGGCAGGCATACAGTACATATAATAAGTCAGCTCATATAATGAATCCGGCATTCCTTCCTGCACCTACAGATATTCTTCAAACTGCAATAGAGTACTGGAATGAAGGTAAACTTATACCGAATATATGGGTAAGCTTTGTAAGAGTTATGAAGGGGTTTGCCATAGGAACTATATTAGCTGTAGTCATAGGCTATTTTATGGCAAAAAATCCTGTTATTGAAAATATGGTTGATCCAATTTTCAGTTTGTTGGGTTCTATTCCTGCCTATGCTTTTATGCCCCTTTTTATAATATGGTTTGGTGTAGGTGAGGATGCAAAAACCATTCTCATTGCATACTCAACCTGTATGCCTGTATTAACTTATACGATACAGGGAGTTAAGAGTGTGGATCCTTTGCTGATTAGGTCGGCTAAAAGTCTTGGTGCTGACGGCGGACAGGTGTTCAGGAGGGTTGTTATGAAAACTGCACTGCCATTTATAATAACAGGCATGAAAGTAAGCTTAGCATTGTCATTTGGTGCTCTTATTGTTGCCGAAATGATGGGTGCCGATTCAGGTCTGGGCTTTATAATTGTTGATTCAAGAAACTGGTTCAGAGTTTCAGATATGTTTTTATCAATGGTGTTAATAGGTTTGATGTATATAGTTATGCAGTCAATATTGACATTTATTGAATCTAAATTCTTCAAGTGGAAAAAGTCAGGACTTGCAGATGCAGTAGAGTAATTATTATTAATCAGATATTTCGACCATTGGTCTTAATATATTAATCCAAAACAGGTATTATTAATATACCGCTTAATAAGAAAAGGAGTGAAAAATTATGAAGAGAAAAATTGCTTTATGGTTAGCTGCCGTGTTATCATGTGCAGGTATTTTAAGTGGCTGCGGCCAGACAACAGGTACAGACAGCACCGGGTCAACGGCAGATACTTCAGAAACCGCTGAAACTGGTGAGGATTTAATACCGGTTGTAATGTATGGTGTACCTGATCCTCAGATTTCAGCAGCACAGGTAATTGCAGAGGTAAATGGTTATTATGAGGAAGAGGGACTTGATGTTACCAATAAGGTAGTTGCAAATAGTCCTGAGGTTGGACCTATTTTGGCGAGTAATGAAGCACAGATTGCTTTTACAAGCAGTTATGCGGCAATGACATGGGTAAATTCCGATGTACCGGTTAAGATTCTCACACCTGTATGTGACATTGGTGGTACTCAAGATACCTGTATAAGAAGTGATATTACAATTACTAAGCCCCAGGATTTAGAAGGTTTGAATGTTGGCTGCTGTAAGGGAAGTGAAAGTGAAATTATATTACAGAATATGTGTGATGCTTTAGGTGTAGACCATTCATCATTAAACATTATTCCTTTACAGGGTCCTGATATGCTTTCAGCGCTTGAAAAGGGTGATATTGATGTAATGGCTGCATGGGAGCCATGGGTAACAAAGGCAGAAACACAGCTTGGTGCAAAGTTCTTAATGAGTGGTACTAAAAGTGAGATTCCCGGCTCTGATCCAAATTCACATTGGTTAAGTGTTTATTCAACAATGGTTGCTACTGATGACTATATTAAGAATAATCCTGAAACCATTGCAAAGATTATGAGGGCTGTAAAGAAGGCTACAGATTTCATTAACAACAACAGAGAAGAAGCTGTAAAGATACTTTCAAAGGAATTTGATATTGAAGAGGCAGACCTTACAAATATTATGAGCAGAAATGACTATACAATGGGCGTAACCTCAGACTATATGTACTGGGCTGACTGGCTTGCAAAGTATGCTAAGGAAAAGGATGTTATTCAAAAGGATTTAGCTATTGAGGATTTCAACAATTTTGAAATTCTTAAGACCGAATTGCCGGAATTATATAATCCGGATGGTACAGCCGAATAAAAAATATTATATGATTCTCTAATTAATTCCGAATGAAAAAAGATTTTATTTGAACATAATGTACATTGGGGTTATAATATTTTTAAATTCATATTTAGAAATAAAATATGTCGGGAGGATTAATAATGAGAATTGTAATTAAAAACGGACAGGTTGTAAATTCAAAGGGTGTAATGTGCAAAAATGTGTATATTGACGGTGAAAAATTTTCAGCACCCTTTGAAAATGCTGATATGGAAATAGATGCACAGGGAATGTGTGTATTTCCGGGAGTAATAGACTGCAGCACCCATATTTGTCAGGAAAGAGATGGAGTACGAACTGTTGATGATTTTTATGATGCCTCAAGGGCAGCAGTAACAGCAGGTACTACAATGTTCATCAGTGTTATTATACAGGGGAAAAATGAGATGCCTCTTGACTGTATAAATGAGGTGAAAAAAATTGCTGCAAAGACAGCAGGAGTAGATTTTTCCTTTCATTTACAGTATACGGACATTAATGAAGATTCTCTTATGCAGCTTCCTGCTGCCATTAAAATGGGTATTACAAGTGTAAAGGTCTTTCTCTCAGGAGGTAAGTCCGGATTTAAAATTAGAGATTCTCAATTACTCAGAATGATGGAGCTTTCTAAAAAGATGGGCTTTACATTATCAGTGCATGCTGAAAATGATGACTTTATTGAAGCTAATGAGGAAAAGCTTATAAAACAAGGGAAAAAGGATATTAGATATTATAGCTTTTCAAGACCTGTGTTTTCTGAGGTTGAGGCAGTGGGAAAGGCGTTGAATTATTGCGAAGAGGCAGGCAATAAAATACACCTTTCTCATCTGTCAAGTGAAAAAGCTCTTGATAAGGTAATGTCATATAAAAATATTGCACAGCCTGAAACCTGTATACACTATCTGACCTTTGATGACACTAAATTTAATGAAATTGATGCATATAAAAATGTTATGACTCCGCCTCTAAGAAAACCAAGGGATATAGAAGCTCTCTGGAGTGGAGTGGGAAGAGATGATATTAAAATAATTTCTTCAGATCACTGTCCTTATATGCCGGAACAGAAAAAGCAGGAGTATTTTGATAAAATCCCTTTAGGTGTACCGGGAATAGAGCATCTTATGCCTGTTGTATACAGTGAGGGTGTTGCAAAAAACAGAATATCAATATGTGATATGGTAAGGGTATTATGTGAAAATCCTGCCAGAATATTTGGCATACCAAATAAGGGAAGGATACAAGAGGGCTATGATGCGGATTTTGTTATATTTAATCCTAATATGGTTTATAAAGTCAGTAGTGACAATATTCAGTCAAAATGCGGATACTCCTTGTATGAGGATATGGTATTAACAGGAAAAACAATTATGACGGGAGTAAGAGGCAACATAGTATACAATGACGGAAATATTGAGGTCAAGAAAGGAGCAGGCAAATTTATTAAAAGACATATTCCAAACTAGTGGGAGGATTGTGAATGAAAGATATAATTAAGGTTTCTGTTGTAAACTTCAAGGCTGAATGGGGTGACAAGAGGAAAAATGGTAAAAGAATTATGGAATATATGGAGGCAGCAGCTTCTGAGGGCGTTAATCTCATACTGTTTCCCGAAATGGCTCTTACGGGATATGCTGATGAACCGGAAAAAAATTTTTGTGAAAAAATGCAGTACATAAACGGAGAAAACAATGAAGGAGAAATGTGCAGACAAATATCGGCACTTGCAAAAAGGCTTAATATATATTCTGTTGTAGGTATGCCTATATTGGAAAAGGGATGTCTTTATAACGGAGCAGGTTTATTCTATCCTGATGGCAAAACGGACTTCTATAAGAAAATACATTTGTCACAAGCTACGGAGCTGAATTGGGGAACAAAGGGAAATGAGCCGAAAATGCTTGATACACCGTGGGGGAAAATAGGTATAGCTATTTGCTATGATGTATACTTTTTCCCTGAGCTTATAAGATATTATGTGGCTAAGGGGGCAAGATTAATATTAAATCTTACTGCCTATTCAAAACCCTATGGACTTAAGCAGGCCATTTATCCTATGGCAACATATGTATTCACAAACAGTATATATATGGCAGCAGCTAATTTATGCGGTGAGGAAAAGGATGGCGAATATTATTTGGGAGGAAGCTGTATTATAGGTCCTTCAAACAAACCTTATGATATTTCTTATATTGCAGGTATTCCTTTTGGTGAGGAAGGAGCGGATGAACAAGGTATGTTTACTGCTTCTTTTGATCTTTCAGCCGCTAAAAGAAACTTATGTAAAATTAATCCGGTATTCGGAACTCCTGATTTTAGAGCAGACCTATATGCAAAGCTGTATAAGGAACTGGCTGAAGAAAGAGGTCATATAAATGAATAAATTTACGTTTTGAAACAGGAGGAAAGTATTATGGAAAAAATATCAGTTGAAAATATTGAAAACTGGCTTGTGGGACTTAATGAATATAATAGTACCCCAGGTGTGGGCACAACCCGTATTTTATTCACCGATGTTGAGCTTGCAGGCAGAAAATATATTAAGAACCTTATGGAGGAAATAGGGCTTAAGGTTACTGAAGATAGTATAGGAAATATTTTTGGTACACTGGAGGGAGAAGAAAAGGACCTTCCGCCTGTATGGACAGGCTCCCATATTGACACTGTTAACAATGCAGGTATGTTTGATGGTATGACAGGTGTTATAGGTGGTATGGAGGCTTTAAGAAGTATAATTAAATCCGGCATTAAGCCCAAAAGAAGTATTCAGGTTATAGTGTTTACATCAGAGGAGCCTACAAGATTTAAGATAGGCTGTCTTGGCAGCAGGGCTATGGCAGGTGAGCTTACTTTGGAGGATACCAAAAAATATACTGATGACAGCGGTATTTCATTGTATGAGCTTCTGGGTAAGCTTGGCTATGATTATGACAGCTTTTATAAAATTAAGCGAAATAAAGGCGATGTGTATGCCATGGTTGAAATGCACGTTGAGCAGTCCGAAAAGCTTGAGCAGTTAACTATACCTATTGGTATAGTTACAAGTATATCAGCAGGCACAGTAATTGATGTTGAAATACTGGGAACCCAGGAGCATGCAGGAGCTACAGAGATGTCACTTAGAAAGGACAGCCTTGCAGGTGCGGCTGAAATTATATTAGAGGTTGAAAAACTGGCAAAGTCTACAGGCAGACGTGAAACTGTTGCCACTGTGGGCAAGCTGACAGTATTCCCTAATTCATCAAATGTAATTTCAGGCAATGTTAAGCTTTCAATAGATATAAGAGAAAACAATTTTGAAGTTAAAGAAAAAATATTTAACAGACTATTTGAGTTATTTAAGGAGCTTGAAATTAAAAGAGGTTTAAAAATTAAAACAAAGGTGGAGTACCATGACAAGCCTAGCACATCAGACCCTCATATTATGGAAATAATTGAGAATGTATGTAATGAAAAGAATATTAAATATCACAAAATGAACAGCGGTGCTTTTCACGATTCTATGTTTGTTGCATCATTTGCTCCTAATGCTATGATATTTGTGCCAAGCAAGGATGGCGTAAGCCATAGTAAGGAGGAATTTACAAAATTCAGCGAGATAGCTGTAGGTACTGAAATATTAAGAGATACTCTTTTAAGGTTGGCAATGGAATAGGTGGTGTTAATAATGAAAACAATAATTAAAAACGGACAGGTTGTAAGTTCAAAGGAAGTAGTTTGCAAAAATGTATATATTGAGGATTCAAAATTTGTTATGCCTTTTCCTGATGAAGAGGCGGATAAGATTATTGATGGAAAAGGTATGCTGATATTGCCGGGTGCAATAGATGTACATACCCATCAGGCATCTTTTACAAACGGTTTTGATGTTCAGGATGACTTTTATGATGCTTCGGTTGCAGCTGCAGCGGGAGGAACAGCCTGTGCTTCTCCTGCTTTCTGGCAAACGCCC
>CABVEG010000008.1 GCA_902497185.1 uncultured Eubacteriales bacterium
TCACAGCTTAAATTTATTATTCCCTGTGCTCCTGAAGCATATTTTGAAACAAAAGGAGAGTAAAGCTCATAAACGGACAGCTTTTTAAAATTTTCGTTTGACATATCTCCAAGGTGGATTTTTGCTTCATCTGGGGTTTCATACCATCCTGAATTTAAATAGCTTTCTTTTTGATTTGCAGTGATTTTTAAAGTTTCGCCATTGGGCTTATAAACATAAATTTCCTTTTCTTTATCCTCTGTATAGCATGATAACCCATCCATAGAAGAAAGACTTATACAGGGAACAATTCCATATCCCTCATCGGATACAAGAACGGTTATGCCTTTATTGATAGTGCCATCATATAAAACGTGGCATATATTACTGTTTACTATAGGGCTTGTATCTTTTAAAAGCCAGCTGCCATTATTGTCGGAGTATATTCCGCTGTAGGTTTTGACTCCCATAGCAAGAGCATAATCAGAGCAACTTTTTTTTAGAGAAGAGGTATCCATGTTTTCAGCTTGAGATACTCCAAGAAGTTGAACATTATCATAAGAAATTGTATTTATTTTTGCTTTTTCATTGGAGGAAAAAGCAATGTTGTAAAATTGAGAATTTAGCCAGTTGCGTATGGAGGATTCCTCCCACGTTACGGCATCGGCATATTTAAGACCTCCATTAAAATCAACATATTTGTCCTCCTGTTGATCATATTTTTGGCTGTCAATTATATCCTTGGAAATGAGGAGGGTTTTGCTATCGGTATTTATAATCTCCCAGTATAAAGGCTCATATTTAAAATATTCATAATATCCATGGGAGTTTAATACCCTACGGTATTTATTATTGCCTATCTGAGTATCGTTATCGGAATTGTAAGCAGCATTTTCAATTTCGGGGGTTGGATTGATATGACTTTGAGGATAGCTGCCAAATTCCACATAGTCTGCTCCGAAAACAAGGGCGCTTTGTATTAAAACAGCCGCTACTGTGTATATTAAAAACTTTAAAAGCAGACTCATAAATTTAATTGCCGGAATTTTGTTAAAAATAATCATTTCGTTTACCTCCTATTATATAATATTTGTATAAATTATACCATATTTTACAATATGGGACAATATTAAATTTTTAAAATTAATTCAATTTAATATTGCATAAATTTTATATTAATGTTAAAATCATAATAAAATCATTTTAGGATGTGATATTTTGTCTAAATCAGTTTTACTGGGAGTAACCAGCTCCATAGCTGCATACAAGTCAGCAGAAATTGCCCATACTCTTTACAAGGCGGGATATAATGTTGATGTTATTATGACTAAAAATGCTACAGAGTTTATTACACCTCTAACTTTTGAAAGATTAACTAACAACAAATGTATTACAGATACCTTTGACAGAAATTTTAGCTATGAGGTGGAGCATATAGCTCTTGCTAAAAAGGCTGATATTGTTTTAATTGCTCCTGCTACTGCTAACATTATTGGCAAGCTTGCTAACGGTATTGCTGACGATATGCTTTCAACAACTGTTATGGCATGTAAATGTCCCGTGTATATTGCTCCTGCCATGAATACAAATATGTATGAGAATCCTATTGTTCAGGATAATATTGCAAAATTAAAAAAATTTGGTTATAAATTTATTGAGCCTCAAAGCGGTTTACTTGCCTGCGGTGATGTAGGAAAGGGAAAAATGGAGGAGCCTTTCCTTATTGTCAGGTATATATACAGAGAGCTTGAATGTAATAAGGATTTGGTAGGTAAAAAGGTAGTTGTTACAGCAGGTGCAACTATGGAAAGTATTGACCCTGTACGATATATAACCAACCACTCTACAGGTAAAATGGGCTGTGCTATTGCAGAACAGGCTATGTTAAGAGGGGCAGAAGTAACATTAATTGCAGCAAATATGATAGCGGAGCCGCCTATGTTTGTAAATCTTATAAATGTTAAGAGTGCGGAGGATATGTTTAATGCAGTTAAGGCTGAATTTGATAACTGTGATATTGTAATTAAAGCAGCAGCTGTTGCTGACTATACTCCTGAAGTAACCTATGACAACAAGGTTAAGAAAAAGGATGGAGATATGTCAATAGCCTTAAAGAGAACAGAGGATATTTTAAAATATCTGGGTCAGCACAAGAAGAATCAGTACTTGTGCGGATTTAGTATGGAAACTGAAAATATGCTTGAAAATTCAAGAGCAAAACTTGAAAATAAAAATGTGGATATGATAGTTGCAAATAATTTAAAGGTAAAGGGTGCAGGCTTTGGAACTGATACAAACATTGTAACTATTATTACTGAAAATGATGCTGTTGAACTGCCTATTATGACTAAAAATGAGGTGGCTGACAGAATACTTGATGAAATTTTGAAAAATAAGTTGTAATTAGATTAAGAGTGTGTTATAATATTTTTAGGCAAAGGATTCGATGATTTGTCATATTAGTAAAAAAGCCTAAGAGTTGCAGCTCTTAGGCTTTTTGCTTTTCCATAAAGAAAAGCAGGGCTAGTTGTCATTTTTGTTCCGTCCATCTAGCCACTTGCTTATGTAATTGGCGATTACACCAGCTACGATGGACAAAATTAAGGATTCGATGATTTCTGTCACATTAGCACCTCCTTTCTGTCGTCACAGATTGGAGAATGACAACATATATAGTATACGACAAAAAACAACAAAAATCAACAATAAAAGAAATGAGTGATAATTATGAGAAGGATGATTTGCCTGCTTTTAGCAGTTATGGTTTGCCTAATGGGCTGCGGTGAAAAGGTTGAGGAAAGCAAAATCAGGGTTTTTGTTGACTCAAGTCTTGAGTCGGCAATAAATGATGTTATAAATCAGTATATTGCTGAAAATCCGATTAGTATTGAGGTTGTAAGTGACAGCACGAACACTCTTTTTAATAAAATTGAGGATGGTGCTCACTGTGATATATTCATTCCCTCATCTAAGGAGCAGATTAATAATCTTGTTAGTGATGAATATTTGAAGGAAGAAAATGTTACTCCCATACTTACTAATGCTATGGTTCTTATAGCAGGCTACGGAGGTGCCCAGACTAAGGTAAAGTCCTTTGATACTGTTACAGAAGCCAAAAGCCTTGCTATTGCAGAGGAAAGTGACCCGGCAGGACTTTTTGCAAGAGAAATATTTATTAATCTTAATGTATTTAAGGCAGTATTAAGTATGAAGACTACTACATATAATGATTCACCATCTGTTGCAATGGCTGTTGCAGAGGGTAAAAATGAAGCAGGTGTGTGTTATGAAACAGATGCTCTTGCCAATGCCGATAAGGTGCAGATTATAACATTAGCACCAAAGGACAGTCTTAATTCCGAAATTCTTTATTCAGTGGCTGTTATGGAAACAGATGATGGTCTTGAGCCTACCCAAAGTGTTAAGGATTTTGCAGAATATCTTGACACCCCTGAAGCAGCAGAAATTTTTGCCGACTATGATTTTGGAATATATATAAATTAGGGTACGGCTTGATAAGAATTATATAAATTTTATATTTCAAGGAAGTTTTAGGACAAACTATGGTATAAAAATACCTCCGTCTTGTAATACTATTTAGTAAAACAAGTTCGGAGGTGTTTTTATGTCTGTAGATAATTACGAAATAAGAATTGAAAGCATTGGTGGTTTTGGTGCTAATTTGGTAGGCAAACTTTTGGGAGAAATAGGTGCGGTACATCTTAATATGGAGGCGCAGAGCTTTGCTTCTTATGGATCTGAAAAAAGAGGCTCGCCTGTCAAAAGCTATGTAAGGTATTCACAAAATGAAATAAGAATTAATGCACCTGTCAGAAAGCCTGATTTGCTATCGCTTTTTAAGCTGTCTCTTGCCGATAAGGAAAATACTCTTGCAGGAATAAGTGCAAATACGAATGTTGTTATTAATACAAATCTTTCTGCTAATGAGGTTATTAAGAGAATAAAACTGCCCTCTTGTAACTTATGGATTATTGATGCAATGGATATTGCCATTGACTGCAATGCAAGGCTTAATATTGTTATGTTGGGGGCAATGCTGAGAGCAAGCGGCTTTATTCCTCTTGAATATGGAGAGGAAGTTGTTAAAAGTACTGTAGGAGCAAGTTATCCGGATAAGCTGACAGGCAACTTAATGGCTCTTAAAATGGGCTATTCAAGAGTTGAGGAGCATAAGACAGTAACTGACTATCCCTATATTGAATATAAGGATACACAAAGAGCTATGGGTTATGACAATAGTCCTTTAGGAGGGGTTAATTATGCCTTTGCAAATTCCATTACCAATGACCTTCAGGGCTGCCGTGAAGGCTTTTTGCCTCATTATATAAGGGAAAAATGTATTGATTGCGGTCTTTGTGATTCTACCTGCCCTGATATGGTTTTTCAGTTTAAAAATGGTGTAAATATGGGTATGGATCTGTATCATTGCAAAGGTTGTTTGCGCTGTGTTGAAATTTGTCCCACTGCTGCCCTTGTGGCAGTTAAAGAGAGTGAGTACTATGATAATATAGGTAATATTTACTTAATTAATAAGGACTTTAAATTTACTGATATTGGTGAAAATAGCTGGGTCGACAGCGAAAGTTATAATAATAAGGAGTGAATATATGCTTAATCAGACAACTGTTTTTAAATCAGCAAATGAGGCTGTGTGCACAGCAGCAAGGCAGATAGACTATCATTTGATGGGTTATTATCCTATTACCCCGTCAACACAAATTCCTGAGGGTATGGACTTACTTAAAAGTCAGGGGCAACTTAATACTGTAATGGTTGCTGCAGAAGGTGAACATTCAGCCGCAGGAATATGTTATGGCGGCAGTTTAAGCGGAGCCAGAGTCATAAATGCTACAAGTGCAAACGGTCTTTTATATGCTCTTGAGCAACTTCCGGTCCAATCAGGTACAAGAATGCCTATGTTAATGAATGTTGCCTGCCGTACAGTGTCAGCTCCTCTTTGTATAAAGGGGGATCATAGTGATATTATGTTTGCCCTAAATACAGGTTGGATTATACTTTTTGCAAAGGACAATCAAGAGGCTTATGACTTTAATATTATAGGTCTTAAAGTGGCTGAAAAGGTAAAGCTGCCTGTTATTGTTGCTTTTGACGGATTTTTTACAAGCCACCAAAAAAAGAAATTAAATGTATTTGAAAATGACAGTGACGTAAGAGAATATGTAGGTGATTATATTCCACCCTATACAGCTATTGACACTGAAAATCCTGTGACAATAGGCTCTTATATGAATGAACCTGATATAATAAACAACAAATATCAGCTTCGTTTAGCTATGGAGGATGCAAAGGATATAATTTACGAGGAGTTTGAAAGCTTTTACGGTATTAGCGGCAGACAGTATACTATGGTCAATAAATATAAAAGTGATGATGCGGAAGTTATATTTATTGTTTTAGGTTCAGCTTTTGATACTGCAAGAGAGGCTGTTGATAAAATGAGAGATGAGGGACATAGTGTAGGTGTAGTTACGATTCAGGCACTTCGCCCCTTCTTTAGTGATGAAATAGCCGCAGCCTGTAAAAATGCAAAGGTTGTTGTAATAGGCGACAGACAGGATTCTTATGGTAGCGGCGGCAGCTTTTCAACAGAAGTAAAGGCGGCGCTTTTTGAGTCTATGGTAACACCAAAGGTTATTACAAGGGTATTTGGCTTAGGTGGTAAGGAGTTCTATGTTGAAGATGCTGAAAATATGCTTTATCTTGGGATTGAAGCCGTGGAATTTGAGGAAGTAAAGGCTTTTGATTATTACGGAGCTTATAAAGGCAGAGAATATAAGGAAGAAAGGTATTTTGAGCCTGTAACGGAGGTTAATTCCTCAATGGATTATGATGTTATTGATAAAGACAACAAAGTAACAGTCAAAAATATTAACCTGAAAAAGGCAACCAATATGCCTAAAAGACTTGTGGCAGGTCATAGTGCCTGTGCAGGCTGTGGTATTCCCGTAAATATAAACCTTCTTTTAAAAGGAATAGAGGGAAATGTTGTAATGCTTTTTCAGACAGGCTGCGGTATGGTTGTTACAACGGGTTATCCTACAACTGCATTTAATATAAACTATGTGCACAATCTTTTTCAGAATGGTGCTGCAACATTAAGCGGTATACTTGAAGGTTATAAGGAAAGACAGAGAAGGGGAGAAATACCACAGGGTAAAATTACGTTTATAATGGTAAGCGGTGACGGCGGTATGGACATAGGTCTTGGCTCTGCTCTTGCAGCAGCTGTAAGAAATCACAATATGATAATTTTTGAATATGATAACGGAGGATATATGAACACAGGCTATCAGTATAGCTATACTACACCTTTAGGTGCTAAAAGCGCCACAAGCCACATTGGAAAGGATGAAAAAGGCAAACCTTATTTGCCAAAGGACACGCCTAAGCTGTTTGCGGCAACTAACATTAGTTACGTTGCAACTGTTGCAGAAAGCAATCCACAGGACTTTATTGTAAAAGCAAAAAAAGCACAGTATTACGCTGATAATTATGGACTTGCTTATATTAAGGCAATTTCTGCCTGTCCCCTTAACTGGCAGGATGAGCCGAGGTATGAAAGAGATGTAATTAAAAAGGCTGTTGATTGCTGTTATTTTCCTCTTTATGAAGTGGAAAGAGGCGTTACAAGACTTAATTATAAGCCAAAGGAAAAATTGCCTGTTTTAGACTTTCTTTCAGCTGTTGGCAGAACAAAGCATCTTGCTAAGTCAGAATATGTTGATATTGTTGAGAAAATACAGAAAAGCGTTGATGAAAAATGGGAAGAATTGCTTAGAGAAGATAGGTGATTATTGTTTATTTACGGAATTGAAAATAAAACAATAATTTACGCGAAAGTAAAATAGCGGTGCAAAACAAGTGATGAGGAGGCTTACAGGTAAGCTTGCTTATCTGTAAGCCTTATTATTGCTTGTTTTATAGGGCTGAAAGCCCGTGACCGAGGCATTAGCCGAGGTAAGCACCGCAAGTTGCGTTGCTCAGTTAAACATTAATTTATAACAGGTGATAAAAAACATAGTCCGCTAATGTAAAAAAATTTTAGTTAATGAGCTAAAGTAACCTATCCCTTCCCTAAATAAGAGGGGGAAGGATAGGTTACTTATTTCATTAGCTATTTTCCCATTCATTAATTATTCTCAAATAAATTTCACCGTATCTTCTTATCTTATAAGTGCCAATTCCCTCAACTTTTTTCATTTCTTCCAAGCTATGGGGTTTTTTAGCTGCCATATTCATAAGTGCAGAATCATTTAAAACAGAATAGGAGGAAATTCTTTCACGTTTTGCAATCTGTACGGTTATTTCCTTTAAACGTTTATATAGTTCTCTGTCTGCGGATGGGGTATAGCTTTTTATTCTGTCCTGTTTCATACAGTTACTGCAATATTCGCAATAGTGATTTGTTTTTTCTCCAAAGTAATTTAATATATATTCCCTAAGGCATCGCCCATAAAAAGCATAAGCCTTCATTTTGTCTAGCTTATACATATCCTTTGCCTTAATATTGTCTTTTTCTTCTTGCGAAAGCTCCTCATTGTCATCAATAAGATTAATTAAAAATTCGTTTGTGCTATAATCGCTGTAGGAATAAAACATTATACATTGAGCAGCTTTGCCGTCACGGCCTGCTCTGCCTGCTTCCTGATAATATGCCTCCATACTCATTGGCATATTGTAGTGAAGTACATATCGCACGTCAGGCTTATCTATACCCATACCAAAGGCATTTGTAGCAACCATTATATTTTTATCTCCCTGCAAAAAGCTGTCCTGATTATGCTTTCTCTCCATATCACCAAGTCCTGCGTGATATTTTGTAACACTGTAGCCCTTAAGACTTAAATAATATTCAAGCTCATTTACTGCTTTTCTTGAAATACAATATATTATGCCACTTTCACCCTTGTGGTTATCTATTATTGTAACGGCAGCATGGGTTTTATCTCGTGGATACATTACGGCAAAATAAAGATTTTCTCGGTTATAGCCTGTTGTAAGATTATAGGGTGATAAAAGGTTTAAGCCTTTTACAATATCATTTTTCACCTTGTCTGTAGCGGTGGCGGTAAAAGCGCCTACAACCGGTCTTTTAGGCAGGCGGGCAATAAAGTCCTTAATACAAAGATAGCTTGGTCTAAAATCCTGTCCCCACTGGGATATACAGTGAGCTTCATCAACGGCTACCATTGAAATATTGACATTACTTGCAAATGCTAAAAAGCTGTCTGTCATTAGTCTTTCAGGTGCAACGTATATGATTTTGTATGTATAATTCCTTGCATTTTCAAGGGCTTTGAAGTATTGCTTTTGAGTAAGAGTGGAATTAAGATATGCTGCCCTTACACCGCATGAAATAAGTCCTCTCACCTGATCTGCCATAAGAGATATAAGAGGGGATACAACTATTGTAATACCCTCCATTTTAAGGGCAGGAAGCTGATAGCATATTGACTTGCCTGCTCCCGTAGGCATAACTGCAAGCACATCTCTGCCATTTATTAGGTTTTCTGCAATTTCCTTTTGCCCCTGTCTGAAGGAGCTGTAACCAAATACGTTATTTAATATATTAAGCATAATTTACCACCAAATAAAAAATAGAGTGGATATGTCCCACTCTATTAATTATAAAACTAAAATATTAAATGTCAACAGTTTTAACCTTTTCAAAGTCATCAATTACTTTTTGTGAAGGTTCTTTGCTTATTAATGAAACTACAATTATACATACAACTGAAATTACAAAGGCCGGAACAAGCTCATAAAGCCCCGTGTCATAAATTGTAAGTCCTTTAAGTGCTTCAATAGGACAGCTTGATGTAAAAAATGTATTCCATATAAATACGCTTAAACCACCAGAGATCATACCTGCAAGAGCACCTGACATTGTCATTCTCTTCCAGAATAGGCTTAAAACCATTGCAGGACCAAAGGCTGCGCCTAAGCCTGCCCAAGCATAGCTTACAAGCTCCATTACTGAATTGTCAGGATTGAGAGCAAGAATATAAGCAATGGCGGCTACTGCAATAATTGCAATACGGCTTAATAAAAGGAGCTGCTTGTCAGTTGCCTTTTTGTTGAATACTGTCTTATAAATATCGTTAGATACTGCTGATGCTGTAACTAGCATCTGGGAATCAGATGTAGACATAATTGCAGCAACAATGGCACAAAGAAGAATACCTGCAATAAAGCCAGGAGTTAATTTCTGAACAAGTACCATAAATATAGTTTCAGAATCAGTAAAAGGTGTGCCTGTCTTTGTTATGTAAGCATATCCTGTTAATGCAACAAAAACTGAAGCCACAAGTGTAATTGCAACCCACACAGTTGCAATAATTCTTGACTTCTTAATCATATCGGAGTTCTTAATAGACATAAATCTTACAAGAATATGTGGCATACCGAAATAGCCAAGTCCCCAACCTAAATTAGATACTATGTACTGCCAAGAGTAAGCAGAGCCGTCAGCACCGTGAGTAAAGCTCATATACTGTGGATTTCCCGGGACTGAGTGTACAATTTGACTGAAATCAGCACTTACAATGCCATAAGCAATAATAGGAACAATGAGAAGTGCGAAGAACATTAACATACCCTGGAAAAAGTCAGTCCATACTACAGCAAAGTAGCCGCCTAAGAAAGTGTAAAGCATAATTATAACTACACCTATTGTAAGACCAAGGCTGTATTTAATGCCAAATACAGTGTTTAAGAGTTTGGCTGCCGCATTAAAACTTGACGCAGTGTAAACTAAGAAGAATATGAAAATAATTACTGCGCAGGTTACTTTTAATGCAGACCCCTTTGAATCAAATCTGTTCTGGAAATATTCAGGAATAGTTATTGAATCATTGGCAACAGCTGAATACTTTCTTAATCTCTTTGCTACAAAAAGCCAGTTTAAATATGTGCCTATACCAAGACCTATGGCGATCCAGGCTTCACCCAGTCCTGATAAATATATGGCACCGGGCAGACCCATTAATAGCCAGCTTGACATATCTGATGCCTGGGCAGATAATGCTGTAAGCCAACTGTTCATACCACGTCCGCCTAAGAAATAATCACTCATATTTGCGGACTTTTTGGAAAAAATAACACCTATGCCTACCATTGCCACTAAATATATGACGAAGGCAAGTATTGTCCAAATATTCATTTTAAATTTTCCTCCTTAATTAAAATTGTAAAATGTAAGTTTAATTATAACTTAATTTGGTAATATATGCAAGACTTTTTGATATTTACCTGATTTTTGTGATTTAATGGGGTAAAATAAATGAATTTTGGAAGGCAGGTGGATTCATTTGTAAATTATTGTTTAACGTAGCAAACAAATTATAACTTTGTCTTTAAAGCTAAGTACAGCGGACGTGCAATGCACGCCCCTACAAGCTGCATTAACTTAAATGTAGGGGCGACCAGTGGTCGTCCGTTGTAACTACAAAGATAAGCTAAATTATAATTTACACAAAAAAACAGAAGGCTTTAAAATTTATATCTGTTTATATCCTCCTGATTAATACCGGGGTGAAGTGCAATATTTATACTATTTGAAATTATATTTACTATATTTTCTATTACTGTATCAACTTCCTTTGGAGTGACAAACATATTTTCTGCGTAAGGCTCAAGTACTTCTCTTATAAGATTGTATTTTTCCTCTTCTGCCGTATCCTTTAGCATATTATAAAATTGACTTCCTTTCAAACTTTCATTTAAAAGGGCATCAATTACCTTTTCTATTGTATCATTTGCCATTGTAGCTGCGTCTACAACTGTTGGCACACCTATAGCGATTACAGGTATACCAAGACTTTCACTGTTAAGGGTTTTTCTTTTATTCCCTACACCTGCTCCCGGAGCAACTCCAGTGTCGGAAAGCTGTATTGTGGAATTTACCCTTGATACTTTTCTGGCAGCAAGGGCATCTATTGCAATTACAAGGTCAGGCTTAACCCTTTCTGTCACTCCTTTTACAACCTCTGCCGTTTCTATACCCGTCATTCCCATAACCCCGGGGGCAAGGGCTGCAACTGAAGAAACGGAATTATTTATATCATCGGGGACAGTATCTTTTATATGCCTTGTTACAAGTATTTTGTCCACAACTTTAGGACCTAAGGAATCAGGAGTTACGTGGGAATTGCCAAGACCTATAACAAGTGTTGTATTTGTATTTTGAGGGCATAAAGATTTAATATGGGTGCTTAATATTGATATAAGCTTTTCGTGCGCCTCAATATCGTTTTCTTTTATAAAGGCTGATTCAAGAGTAATATAGGTGCCTATGGGTTTACCTGTTGCTTTAATGCCCTTATCATTTGTTATGTTTACAACAGTGACTGTTGTGTTGTCAAGTTCACACTCCTCGGTATTCATTTCTATACCTTCACAGGTACTGTTTCCACATATGTTTTCGGCAATTTCAAGAGCAAGGTCAGTATATGGTGAAAATTTCATTTAATAATCATCTCCTTTTATTATAGTTTTTATAAAAAAATGTAAAATATTCATTGACAAAAGGTATAAAATAAGATATAATAATTCAAGTGTGATTTGATGATGCAGTCGTTCTGTGTCTTTTAAACCCCTCTAAGTTAAAATCACAGTTTAATATAAAATTTGATCAGTTTGTTTATTTATTTTTTTAGGAGGAAATTTTCATGGCTAACATTAAGTCTGCAAAGAAGAGAATTTTAGTTATCAACAAGAAGACATTAAGAAATAAGATGGTTGCATCTGCAACTAAGACTGCAATGAAGAAGGTTATTGTTGCTGTTAATGCAGGTGACCAGGCAGCTGCTGCCGAGGCTTTAAAGGGTGCTGTTAAGGCTATTGATATGGCTTGTACTAAGGGTATTCTTCATAAGAATAACGCATCAAGAAAGAAGTCAAGACTTGCTAAGCTTGTAAATAAGATGGCTTAATTTTTTTTAAAATCTTTAAATTTGTTATTGACAAATTGATGTTGATTGAGTATACTATGTTTATACAAGGGCGTTGAAGCTGAGGCTTCAGCGCCTCATTTTGTTTTTATAAGTTTTTTTCAATCTGCGTGTGCGTTGCTCAGATTGTGACCCCTTTTATTTACTTTTACAACATTTAAACCTTGTAAATAAAGACTCCTTCCTCTGTGCTTTTATTTATGTGTTGTATCCGCATTGGTGCTTTGTGCGGTAACAAATTGAGCTTCAACGCCTTGTATAAAAAATAACGGGTTTGGTGGACCCGTTATTTTTATACTCAATTTTCTGTGAGAAAGTCAGGAGTTTTGTATTCTTCGTTATCTGATGTTACCCACATTGCTTTTATGTTGTTATCCTCTGCAAGTTTTATTCCCTCATCGTAAGGAAGTATGAAAAGAGCCGTTGAAAATATATCTCCCTCAAGGGAGCTTTCTGCCACAACTGTAACTCCTTTATTGTATTCGGAAGGAAAGAGGGTTTTGTTGTCTATAATATGGTGATATTTCTTACCATTATATTCATAATACCTTTGATAGTTTCCACTTGTTACGGCAGATTTATTTGATAAATCAAAGGTGGTTATATATTCTGAGCTGTTATCAGGTGAAATTACACCTGTTTTCCAACTTTCTTTTGTGTTATCTGTAAGAGCAATAACATTTCCTCCAAGATTTAATAAGGCGGCTGTTATTCCCTTCCTTCTTAAAAATTCGGCGGCATAATCAGCAGCATAACCCTTTGCTATGGCTCCTACATCAATAGAGGTTTCTTTATCTTCTATATATATTGTGGAATTTTTTTCGTCTATTATAATTGAGTTTATATTGCTGTGATTGTTTGCAATTTCAAGCTCTGCTTGTGAGGGAATGGCATAAATATTGTTGTCAAGGGCGTTTGTTCTGTAATTGTGCCAAATTTTAAGTACAGAGCCTAATGCAATATTTACTGTGCCATTGGTTTTTGTATATGCTTCCTTTCCTTTTTTTATAAGGTCAAGAGTTTCACTGTCAACTTTAACAGCCTTAATTCCTGCATTGTCATTAATAGTTTTAATATTGTTTATACCTTCATAGCTGTTATATATATCAAATTTTTTGTTAAGGCTTAAAAGCTCTTTATGAAGTTCACTGCTGATTTCATCTGCTTTTTCCTTATCATTTGTGTATATTGTCAGTGTTGAATAAGTATCAAAAATATCAAGATATTCTGTTGTATACTTTTCTCTTCCGCAACCACACAGCAAAACAATTATTCCTATAATTAATATTAATTTCTTCATTTGTCAATCCCCTTTAACGGATAAACGAGAACAGGCAGTAGAGATTTTAAAAGCATACCTGTTATTGTACCCATAATTAAGCCTGATATAATAAGAACAGGAAGATAATAAAGGGTATATTTGTTGTTATCAAGTATAACAATTAATGCTATAAGCTGACCAATGTTGTGGAAAACTGCGCCTGCAATACTAAGTAGAAGATATGAAATTTTATCCTTGAATAATGCAGAAAGTATAATTATAACACATATTGATAAAATACCACCGCTTATACTTAAAATGCCTGCCGAAGGACTTCTTGTGATAAATACAAAAACTCCTTTTGCAATAGTTAGGCTGAAAGCTACTTTTTTGCCAAGGAAGAAAAGTGCAAACATAGTTACAATATTTGCAAGCCCAAGTTTAACTCCCGGAGGCAGTGTGGCAAGGGCTGCCAATGCAGATTCAAATATTGAAAGCACAACTATAAGAGTAAGCAGCATTGCCATATATGAAATGTATCTGGCTTTTGAAAAATTTTTCATAAATAGTTCTCCTTTTAAATAGCAGCATCAATATTGTCGCTGCCTTTTCCTTTTACCACAACAGAAATTTTGTTAGGCAGACAAACGGCAGTTTGCCCTGCTCTTGAAAGCCAGCCTGTATTTACACAAATTTTGTCGGGACAGTCAGAATGTTTAAAATGTATTCTTTTATCCTTTACTTCAATAACAATATTGTTGTTAATTTCAGGTGTGTATTCTCTATCCTCATTTAAAGGCAGCTTTTCAATTACCTGACCGTCATATATAACTTCGGCATAAGAAGCGCTATTGCCCATATACAGCCTATAGCCCGTATAAAGAGCCAAAGCAAGTAAAAAAATGACGGCAATGGCTGCAATATCCCTGTTATTAAAAAATTTCCTATTGTTCATACTTATCTCCTTTTTAATTAACTTAAGTATACAACATTATTTTTATTATGTCAAAAGTTATAGACAAAATCAATTTAAAATGATATAATTACAATTAAGAAAGTTTGGATTAGTTTAATGTAAATATATATTTAGATTTGAGGTAATTTTAATGAAGAATTTAGTGATTGGAGATTTGATTGCAAAAATTCCTATAATTCAGGGTGGTATGGGAGTTGGTATCAGCCTGCATAAACTTGCTGCCGCAGTGGCAAGAGAAGGCGGTATAGGTGTGATTTCTGCTGCCCAGCCGGGCTTTAGAGAGCCTGACTTTTATACCAATACTTTTGATGCTAATATGAGAGCATTATCAAGAGAAATTAAGCTTGCAAAGGAAGAATCAAAGGGCGGTATCATAGGTGTGAATATTATGGTGGCTGTTACCCATTATGAAGATTTTGTAAAGTGTTGCATAGAAAATGGAGCCGACATTATAATATCAGGTGCAGGTCTGCCTATGGATTTGCCAAAGTTTGCCGCAGGTTCTGATATTAAGCTTGCGCCTATTGTATCTTCAGCAAAGGCGTGTAAGGTTATTTTCTCTCGTTGGGTTAAAAAGTATGACAGACTTCCCGATCTTCTTGTTATTGAAGGACCTAAGGCAGGAGGACATTTGGGATTTAAGGCAGAGGAAGTCCTTAGTATTGATAACTTTGATGATGAAATACTTAAAATAATTGAAACTAAAAAGGAATTTGAAGAAAAATTTAACAAGAAAATTCCCGTTGTATTTGGCGGCGGTGTATTCACTAAGGAAGATGTTAAGCATTGCTTAGATGATTTGGGTCTTGATGGTGTGCAGATGGCTACACGCTTTGTTGCAACGGAAGAATGTGATGCTGATGTAGCCTTTAAGGAGGCTTATGTCAATGCAAAGCTTGAAGATGTTAAAATTGTTAAAAGCCCTGTAGGTATGCCGGGCAGAGCATTAAATAACCACTTTATTAAGGATATTGTGCCTGACGGCTGTAAAATATCACGCTGTTTCCAATGTCTTGTACACTGTGATCCAAAGACTATACCTTATTGTATTTCCCAGGCGCTTTTTAACGGAGCTAACGGCGATATTGACAATGCTCTTGTTTTCTGTGGGGAAAATGTTTATAAAATTGACAAAATTTCAACCGTTAAGGATATAATTGATGAAGTTTTGGAAAGATAACAATAACGAATTTGTTATTAATAAAAAATAAAGTATGAGAGGTAAAAAAATGAATAAGAAACCGGATAATAGTAAGCTTGTTGAAGCTATGAAGCAGTTTAAGGCTGTACGTACTGTAATCTTTCAGGAGGAATTTTACAAGGCTGTAGTTGAGGCTATGTTTTATGTGCCTGTTAGTTTGGATAAGGGCACAGGCTCAAAGAGAAGCGGTAAGTATTGTGCTTTAAACACTAAGGATGGAAAGAAATTCCTTTGTGCCTTTACAAGTACTGAAGAACTTGATAAGTGCTATGGTGACAGAGAAGATGTTATTGGTGTTCTTCACAATTTTGCAGCAGTAAGAGAAGTCATTGTAAAGGAAAACAGCGGACTTGACGGCTTAATATTTGATGCAATGGGTGAAAATGTAGCTATTCCTAAAGAGGAAATGATTCCTAAGGAGTAATGGAGGAATTTTATAATGAATATTCCTATTGATAATACTGCACTTATTCAGGCAGCTTTAAGATTAAAGGAAAATAATACACAGGAAAACCGCTATTGGTTTTTAAACAAACTTATAGGCTCCAGCTTTATTCTTCCTGTTGTAATAATTCCCGAACCTATTAATAATAAAATTTCGCCTGATGCCACGGTTAATTACTTTTCAATGAAAACAAGCAAGGGGCTTGTATATCTTGCAGTATTTACAAGTGGCGAGGAGTTTGAAAAGTGGAATAAAAATCCAAATAAAATGTATCTTATCAGAAGCTACGACAATATTAAAAAATTGGTTTTATCCACAAAGGGATATGATGGATTTGTTATTGACCCCTGCGGCTGTAACTTGGCAGTGCAGAACAGCCTTATTCAAAATATTGAAAGGGCAAATAATCCTGATGTTCTTATTAAAGCTGAAAGAGTGCAGACAGAGGGTAATATGGGTTTAGTTCCTGTTGATAATCCTCCAGAGAGTATTAAAAATGCTTTAGTGGATTATTTTAAATCTCAGGACAATATAAGTGCTGCCTACTATATGGAAACTGTCAGAAAGGGTGCTGATAAGGCAACTCCCGTGCTAGTGGTTGAGTTTTGCAAAGACGGCAGCTTAAAGGCTGCTTTTGACGGTATAGCAGCTGTTGCTCATTCAGCAATGGAAAAAGGCGAAACTATTGGTCTTATGCCGTCTTTTGATAAGGTTGCGCAAAAATATATTAAGGGTGTTACCCCTTTTTATAAAAAATGAGAGGTGTATTATGAGTAAAGCGTTAGCGGATAGTATAACTAGATTGAAGTCAGATTCTTCTAAAATTAATAAGACTGATTTTGTAACCAAGCTTATTAGTGACAGATTTTTTGTGCCTGTTATAGTTGAGGCAGATGAGAATAATAATATAACCAGAATGGGATATTATTCAATTTCTGCTGAAAATGGCAGTTTTTTACTTGTATTTACAAGTGTTGAGGCTATTGGTGCATGGAGAAAGGACGTTCAGTTCCTTGAGCTTAACTATAATGATGTGTGTGGCATTATTAATGTTGAAGGTGCGGAATATGCAGGTGTGGAAATTGACCACTGCGGCAATAGTATGGCACTTAAAAAGGACTTTGTTAATAAGGTTAAAAGTCATATTAAGATTAAGAAATAATTAACTTAATTCTTGAAATATTGTTAAATTGGTTGTATACTAATTAAAAGCAAAGAGGCATAAGGATATGTAATCCTGTGTCTCTTTTTTTTGCTGATTAATATTTGAGTTAGGGATAATGCTAATGTGGAGAGGAAGTGAAAGGGAGTAATGTATGTATGGAAACTTTTTAATAAACTAAAGGATTTTGATATTAGTATTGTTGCAGGAGAGGACGGATTAAACAGAAGTGTCAGATGGTACCATATAGCTGAAGATTTGTCTGTTGCTGACTATATTATAGGCAACGAGGTTATAATTACAACAGGAGTGGAGCTTGGAGAGGATCCTAAAAAAATTATTGAGTTTATAGATACTATTTGCTCTAAAGGAACATCAGCATTGATTGTTGTATGCGGCAAATATATATCATATATTCCCGATAAGGTTGTGGAATATTGTGATAGTATAAGGCTGCCGCTTTTTAGAATGTCTTGGACAGAAAAAATTACTAATGTTGGAAAGGCTGTAAGTAATGCGCTTTTGGATGATGAAAGATTTAGAACAAATATGCATAATGCAATGAGTATTGCACTGCTTGTGCCAAATCAAAGCAGGCAGAATAAAGCCCTCTTTAATGAGTACGGCTTTACGGACAGCAAGTTTTATTCAGTAATTCTTGGCGATATATCTGAAATTGGTTCAGATGAATCCTCTAATCTTGCTTCAGAAATAAGAGATAACATTGTTAATATTACAAGCAGTGTATTTATAACTGTAATAGAAAAGAGGATTGCTGTAATTATGGCTAATCATAATGGTGAAAAACTTGTAACAGAGGCGGATATAATATTAAATACAATGGGAAAAATCACCTGTGCAGGTAGAAGTGAGGCAAAACCTGGTATTAGGAGTATAAGCAAATATTATAAACAGGCTGAAATTAATATGTTGTCACAAAAGTCTAATTTAAGCAATGTGCTTAAGGTAAACGAACAATATAAAATACTTCTTGAAATCAAGGATAAAGCAAAGGTTGAAGAGTATTGCAATAATGTAATAGGTGAGATCCTTAATTGGGATGAGAAAAATAATAGTAATTATTATGAAACTCTTAAATGCTATTTTAATAATGATGCAAGTGTAATAAAGGCTGCACAGGAAATGAATATTCACAGAAACACCATTAATTATAAAATTAAAAAGATTGAGGGCTTGCTTAATTGTGATTTGTCAAGTTTTGAAGAAAGGTTTTCAATAATGCTTGCAATGAAGCTCAGAGATATTTATTTAAAGTAATAAAAGGCACAGTTTGTGCCTCAGACTGTCAAAAAACTAAACTTTTTAAGAAAAACTGAATTTCTTACGACACCGTAATTCAAAAAGCGTCGCAGACTTTAATCCGCAGGTCGAGCTTTGCCCGACCGAGGACGGGGACT
>CABVEG010000009.1 GCA_902497185.1 uncultured Eubacteriales bacterium
ATATTTTTAATTTGGTTTTTCAAACTGAGTTTAATTTGGATATGGATGTTAAGGAAAGCATTGATACTTATACGGAAGAATATGAAGGCTTTAAAAAGGACGAAAGTGACTTTATATCAAGAGAATACAGAGGAATTTTAGCAAATATTGAAAGCATTGATTCCTATATTGACAGGTTTGCTAAAGGCTGGAGTGTTGCAAGGCTTGCTAAAACTGACCTTGCAATACTTAGAATGGGTATTTATGAAATTGTTTTTGACAGTGAAATTCCTGATGCCGTTGCAGTTAATGAGGCTGTTGAGCTTGCAAAAATATTCAGTGGAGATAAAGCACCTGCTTTTATTAATGCTATATTAACAAAAATTGTTAAAAACAAGGATGTTGAATAAATATGAAGGTTTATACTGTAACACAGATAAACAATTATATAAAAAAAATACTTGAAAATGATATATTTCTTACCGATTTGTATATAGAGGCTGAAATTTCAAATTTTAAGGCTCACGGTAGCGGACATTTTTATTTTACATTAAAGGACAGCGGAGCTGCAATTAATTCCGTTATGTTCAGAAACAATGCGGCAAGGCTTAAATTTATGCCTGAAAGCGGTATGAAGGTTGTGGCAAGAGGTTATATTTCCCTTTATGAAAAAACGGGACAATATCAACTTTATGTTACGAGTATGGAACCTGCCGGAATAGGTGCTTTATATCTTGCTTATGAACAGCTTAAAGCAAGACTTGAAAAATCAGGTGTTTTTGACCCTAAGTATAAAAAGCCTATTCCTGAAGTACCAAAGACTGTTGCTGTTATTACTTCACCAACAGGTGCAGCAGTAAGAGATATAATAAATGTTGCAGGCAGAAGAAATCCTAATGTTGAAATAGTAATTGTACCTGTACTGGTACAGGGAGAAAATGCGGCTCCCGATATAGTAAGAGCTATTAATATGGTCAATCGTTGGGGAAAGGCTGACACTATTATAGTAGGCAGAGGCGGAGGTTCTATAGAGGATTTGTGGGCTTTTAATGAAGAAATTGTTGCAAGAGCAATATTTGACTCTGATATTCCCATAATATCTGCCGTAGGTCACGAAACCGATTTTACAATAGCTGATTTTATAGCTGATATGAGGGCACCAACTCCTTCAGCGGCGGCTGAAATTGCAGTACCGGAGGGGAACGCCATAAATGACAGGGTTGCAAATATTTATGCAAAAATAACAAAGAATATTCAATCAAGAATTGGTGATTCATTAAGTCGCTACAGATATTGTGTAAATACCTACGGCTTAAAAAACTTTTCAAATACCGTATTTGATAATCAAATATATGTATCGGAACTTTTTAATAAGATTTATGAAAGGTTATCAAATGATATAAATAAAAACAAACTTTTGCTTAAAAACAGCTTGGACAATATTGAAAATAAATCTCCTTTGCGAATACTTCAAAGAGGCTATTCTCTTACCTATAACAAAAATGGTGAAATTGTTACCTCAGCAGAGGATGTAAATATTGATGAGGAAATAAATATAAGACTTAATAAGGGGAATATTAAAGCAATAATAACTGAGGCGGGTGAATAATTTGGCTAGAAAAAAGAGCTTTGAGGAGGCTTTAACAAGACTTGAGGAAATTGCTGAATTAATGGAAAATAGTGAAACTGGTCTTGAAAATTCAGTAAAGCTTTATAAAGAAGGTGTTGAGTTATCCCTATACTGTTCAGATATTTTAAATAAGGCTGAACAGCAGGTGACTGAGCTTAAAGAAAGCGCTGAGGGTGTATTCAGCAGAAGAAATTTTGATTTGGGGGAAGAATAAATGGATTGCAAAAGCATTTTAAATGATAGGATTGAATTAATAAATAAGGCTCTTGATAATTATTTAAAGCCTAAGTATCCGGAAAGACTATATGAGGCTATGAGATACAGCGTTATGGCAGGAGGAAAAAGACTGCGTCCGGTTCTTTTGCTGTCAGCCTGTGAGGCTGTTGGGGGAAAAATTGAAGATGCCCTTCCATTTGCCTGTGCTCTTGAAATGATTCATACTTATTCATTAATTCACGATGATTTGCCTGCAATGGACAATGATGATTTCAGAAGAGGCAAGCCTACATGTCATAAAAGGTTTGATGAAGCTCTTGCCATACTTGCAGGTGACGGTCTATTGACTTATGCCTTTGAGGTTATGCTTGATGCGGTATGTGCAAAAAAGGATATTAACCTTGCAAAGGCAGCAAAACTTATAGCAAATTACAGTGGTAGTGAGGGTATGCTTGTAGGTCAGGTTGTAGATGTGGAATCTGAGGGTAAAAAGATTGATGACAAAACCCTTATGTTTATTCATGACAATAAAACCGGAGGACTGATTAAGTCAGCTTTAATGGCGGGAGCTATGATTGGCGGAGCTAACAGCGACACGGTCAGAAATTTTGAGAAAATAGGTTATAATATGGGTATTGCTTTCCAAATAAAGGATGATATACTTGATGTAACAAGCACAAGTGATGTGCTTGGAAAGCCTATTCTAAGTGATATTAAAAATGAAAAACAGACCTATGTATCATTATATGGTCTTGACAACGCACAGCAGGATTATGAAACTCTTTCAGCAGGTGCAGTTAAAATGATTAAGGATATTGGAGATAATGCAGTATTCCTTGCGTGGTATGCTGAAGAATTAATAAACAGAGAGAAATAAGGCAGATATAGAATGTTATATATTCGAGAATTTTTTGATAATAAAATTATTATAATTTCAATTGTTTCGTGGGCAGCGGCACAGCTTATTAAAATTGTTCTTGATTTGGCTGCAACAGGTAAAGTGGATTGGGAGCTTATGTTTGCATCAGGAGGTATGCCCAGTTCTCACAGCTCCTTTGTGTGCTCAATGGCAACGGCAGTAGGAATCAATATGGGCTTTGATTCGGCAGCATTTGCAATAGCCTTTGTTCTTGCTGTAGTGGTTATGTATGATGCGGCAGGTGTAAGACGGGCAGCAGGCTCTCACGCAGTTATTATTAATAAGCTAATGGATAATTTGAATATTAAAATTGATGAAAAGCTTAAAGAGCTTATAGGTCACACACCGATTCAGGTGGGTGCCGGTGCAATTTTAGGCATAGTTATTGCTTTATTGTGCAATACATTGCTGTAGAAAAAGAGGGATTAAAGTGTATTTGGAAAAAATTAATTCTCCTGAAGATATTAAAAAATTAAGCATTGATAAATTGAGTATTCTTGCCGGTGAAATAAGGGATTTTCTTGTAAATTCTGTTTCTCATACAGGGGGACATCTTGCCTCAAATCTGGGTGTAGTTGATCTGACCATTGCAATGCACTATTGTTTTAGTTGTCCGAGAGATAAATTTGTGTGGGATGTAGGACATCAGGCATATACGCATAAAATTCTTACGGGACGTAAGGATGAGTTTGATACGTTGAGGAAACTTGACGGACTAAGCGGTTTTCCAAAAACAAATGAAAGTAAATATGACTCCTTTAATACAGGTCACAGCTCAACATCAATAGCGGCTGCTATAGGTTTAGCAAGAGCAAGGGATCTAATGGGTCACAGCTATAATGTTGTATCGGTTATAGGTGATGGAGCAATGACAGGTGGTCTTGCTTATGAGGCACTTAATAATGTAGGTAGAGATCATACAAAACTTATTATAGTATTAAATGACAATCAGATGTCCATATCCGAAAATGTAGGTGCAATGAGTAAGTATTTAAGTGAACTTATACTTACACAAAAATATATGAATGCTAAGTCTGAGGTACAGAAAAAACTTAATAATATGCCTGTTGGCGGCAAACAGATTTATAATCTGCTTTATAGAAGCAAGGGTACATTAAAAAATGCCATAATGCCTGAAAACAGTATGTTTGAGTACCTTGGCATTAAGTATGTGGGTCCCATTGACGGTCACGATATTAAAAGACTTATTAATGTGTTTAACAGAGCTAAAAAACTTAATATGCCAGTGCTTATACATGTTATGACCAAAAAAGGTAAGGGTTATGAGCCTGCCGAAACACTTCCCAGTGTTTATCACGGTGTAGGAAAGTTTGATGCAAAGGTAGGAGTACTGCCAAATTACAATAAAAAGGAAACTTATTCAGATGTTTTTGGCAGAAAAATGCTTGAAATGGCGGCTAAAAATAATAAAATATGTGCAATAACTGCAGCTATGCCGTCAGGTACGGGGCTTAATAAATTTGCAAACCTTTATCCAAAGAGATTTTTCGATGTGGGAATTGCAGAGGAATATGCGGTTACATTTGCTGCCGGACTTGCTAAGGGCGGTTTTATTCCTGTTTTTGCGGTATACTCAACATTCCTGCAAAGAAGCTATGACCAGATTATTCACGATGTATGTATACAGAATTTACATGTTATATTTGCCATTGACAGAGCGGGTATAGTAGGTGATGACGGTGAAACTCATCAGGGCATATATGATATTTCATACTTAGCCCATATACCAAATCTGACTGTTATGGCGCCTAAAAATAAGGCTGAATTTGAAAAAATGCTTGAATTTGCAGTATCCTTAAACGGTCCTGTGGCTATCAGATACCCAAGAGGTGAGGCATCTGACATAATGATAGCTGTTGATAAACCCATTGAAATCGGTAAGGCTGAGTATATATATAAGGGCGAAAAAATTGCCCTTGTCAGTTATGGTGCAATGATGGATGAGGCGGCAGATGTGTACAGCTGTCTTATAGAAGAGGGTTATAGCTCTACCCTTATTAATGCACGCTTTGCCTCTCCTATAGATAAGGATATGATTGCGGATTTAGCTGATAACTATAAATATATATTTACAATGGAAGATAATATTTATTCGGGAGGCTTTGGAGCACTGCTTTCACAAAGGCTTTGTGAATATGGCATTAATAACAATGTGATTTATAATTTTGCATTTCCCGATATGTATATTGAGCATGGCAACAGGGCATTGCTTTTTGACAGATATGGTATGTCTGCCAATAAGATATTAAAGAAGATTAAGGATATAATCGGAGAAAGAATTAATGACTGATTTAAGACTTGATATGTTCATAAAGGAAAAATTAAATATATCACGTCAGAAGGCACAGGAGCTTATATTGAATAACAATGTAAGTGTAAATAATAAAATTATTAATAAGCCTTCATATAAGGTTTCGGAAAATGATAATGTCAATGTCAGCAGTACTGAAAACATACTTAAATATGTAGGCAGAGGCGGCTATAAGCTGGAAAAGGCTATAGAAGTCTTTGACATTAATATTAAGGGAATCTGTATTGATATTGGTGCATCTACAGGGGGATTTACGGACTGTATGCTTAAAAACGGAGCAGAAATTGTTTATGCTGTTGATGTAGGCAGTGATCAGCTTGCCGAGTGCCTTAGAAATGACATTAGAGTTGTTTCAATGGAAAACTGTGATATAAGAAATGCAGATGTTCCAAAGGCGGATTTTATAGGCTGTGACGTTTCTTTTATTTCTCTTACTAAAATATTTGAAAGGGTAAGAGAAATACTTAAAGATGATGGTCAGGGTGTATTTCTGATTAAACCTCAGTTTGAGGCAGGCAAAGAAAATATATCAAAAAAAGGCATTGTAAAAAATCCTAAGGTACACAAAAAGGTAATAAGGGATATAGCAGACAATGCAGCTTGTAATAATCTGTATGTTAAGGCAATAACCTATTCTCCCATACAGGGAGGAGATGGAAATATAGAATATCTTATACTTATAGATAAGAAGAAAGGTATATCTGTTAGTCAGCAGGATATGGATTTGACAGTTGAAAATGCCTTTATTAATTTTAAAAACAGGTGATTTTATGAATAAAGTAGGTTTTATAACTAATATTGACAAAGACCCTGAGCTTATTCATACAAAGGAGCTTACTCTTTGGACCATGGAAAAGGGCTGTCAGGTCCTTCTTAATTCTGCTCTTTGCAGAAAAATAGGTATAGGTATTCCTATGTACAGCACCGATGAAATATATGAAAAAGCGGATTTTGTAGTTGTTTTGGGCGGTGACGGCACTATTTTAAGGGTTGCACGAAGGGCTGCAAAGTATGGTACTCCAATATTGGGTATAAATTTTGGAACACTTGGTTATCTTGCAGATGTTGAAAAAAGTGATGGTAAAACTGCTATTGAAAAGGTACTTAGCGGTAATTATAAAATTGAAAAAAGAATGATGCTTGAAGCATATATCGAAAGAGGCTGTGTATGCCATGACACACAGCTTGCCTTAAATGAGGTTTGTGTAAACAATGCAAATTTTTCAAGAATGATAACATTAAGTGTTGAAGTTAATGATGAATATATAAACACATTTAGGGCAGATGGAATTATAGTGTCAACACCTACAGGCTCGACGGCATATAATCTGTCGGCAGGAGGTCCTATACTTAACACAAATACGGAGCTTATGACAATTACCCATATATGTCCTCATGCATTGTATGCAAGACCTATAGTTGTATCAGGTGATGATATAATAAAGATTAAGGTAGCAGGAGATTACAGCAATACTCAGGTTACATTTGACGGACAAAACGGTGAAAGAGTAAAAAACGGTGACACTGTTGTTATAAGGCGTTCAAAATATTACACCGATATTATTAAGACAACAAACCTTTCTTTCTTTGATATATTAAGAAGAAAGATGGTAGATGTCAGAATTTAAGTAATGGAGTTTTGTATGAAAGTAAAAAGACAATCTAAGATTTTGGAAATAATTAAGGATTATGAAATTGATACTCAGGAGGCCTTGGCGGAAAAACTTAATGAGCTTGGATTTAATGTTACACAGGCAACGGTGTCAAGAGATATAAGGGAGCTTAAGCTGACTAAAATATCTGTTGGTATGGGCAGGCAAAAATATACTTCTGTTTCAAATCAGGACAGTGAAATCGGTGAAAGGCTAAAAAGGGTATTTAATGATGGTGTTAAGTCAATAGATTTTGCACAAAATATTATTGTTATTAAAACTCTTACCGGAATGGCAATGGCTGTTGCAGCGGCTCTTGATGCTATGGACAATACGGAGGTTATAGGCACCATAGCAGGAGATGATACTGTTTTTTGTGTAGTTAAAAACGAAGCCAAGGCTGTAAAGCTTATTGAAAAGCTTAAAAGCAGTATAAACAATAAATAACAGCCTTTTAGGAGAACAATTATGCTTGAGAAACTTTATGTAAGTAATTTTGCGTTAATAGATGAATTAGAAGTCGATTTTGGGTCAGGCTTAAATGTCCTTAGCGGTGAAACCGGTGCAGGTAAGTCAATTATTATCGGTTCTCTTAACTTTGTATTGGGCGGTAAGGCAGACAAGGATATAATAAAGACCGGATGTGATTTGACAGAGGTGTCTGCCCTTATATCTGTTGACAGTGATGCTGTAAAAAATGAGCTTGCAGAATGTGATGTTGATGTTGGTGAGGATAATTATATTCTTATTAAAAGAACATTCAACAGAAATGGAAAATCCCAATGCAGAATAAACGGCAAAGCTGCAACAGTTTCAATGGTTAAGGATATTTCAGCTTTCCTTGTAGATATACATGGTCAGCACGATCATCAGTCACTGCTAAACCCTAAAAGCCATATTGTAATGCTTGACAGACTGTGCGGCAGCGCTCTTGACGATGAGCTTTTAAAACTTGGAGATAAATATAGTCAGTACAGGGATATTTCCAAAAGACTTAAAGAAATCGATATAAATGACAAGGATATTCAGGATAAGGTTGAGCTTTATACATATCAGATAAACGAAATTGACGCTGCTGCCTTAAAGGTGGGAGAGGATGAAAGTCTTTCTGAAAGACGAAATATACTTTTGAACAGTGTAAAACTTCAGGGTTATATTAATGACTGCCTTGATAATCTTTATAGAAATGAAAATTCAGCCGCAGAATGTATAGGAAATGCGGTTGAAAGTTTAAATAGTATTGCTGAAATTGATGAAAGTCAGGGAAAAACTCTTGAAGCTTTAAATGATGCTTATTCCATAATTGAGGATGTTGTAAAGGCAGTTAGGATATATGAGGAAAACACAGACAGTAATCCTGATGAGCTTGATGAGGTTGAAGAAAGGCTTCAAATTATATATGAGCTTAAAAACAAATATGGAAACAGCATTGAAAAAATAATTGCCTATAGGGATAAAGTAGCAGAAAAACTTAATTTAATAGAAAACAGTGAAGCCCTTGCTTTGGAATACAGTGAAAAGAAGAAAAAACTTGAAACTGAAATAAGAAGGATTTGCGGTAAAATTTCAGATATAAGAAAAATTGCCGCAGAAAAGGCAGAAAAGAAAATTGTATCCATATTAAGGGATTTAAGTATGGAAAATGCTGAATTTAAAATTTCAGTAACAGAAAAAGAAGGCTTTGATGATAAAGGCTTTGATAATGTAGAGTTTTTAATTTCAGCTAATAGAGGAGAAAAAATAAAGCCTTTAAGTAAAATTGCATCAGGTGGTGAAATGAGTAGGGTAATGCTTGCTCTTAAAAATGTATTGGCTGATGTTGATAATATTGACACATTTGTATTTGATGAAATTGACACAGGTATAAGCGGCAGAACGGCTCAAAAGGTTGCAGAGAAAATGCTTAATGTGTCAAAAGGGCATCAGATACTTTGTATTACTCATCTTCCTCAAATAGCAGCAATGGCTGACAGTAATTATTTAATTGAAAAATGCAGTGTTGATAACAGAACCACAACAAATATTGTTGAATTGTCTGGCGAAAAGGTGTATAATGAATTAGCCAGACTTATTGGCGGTGCTGAAATTACTAAGGCAACCCTTGAGGCGGCAAAAGAAATGAAAATAATGGCAAATAAGCTAAAGGAGAATTAAAATGAAGAGAAGAATTGCGATAATGTTAGTAGGACTTATGTGCGTATCAGCTACAGGCTGCAGCCTTTTTGGCAATAAGGGTGCGGACCTTGACAGTATTAATGCTGAGGACATATTTACGGATATATCAGACGATGCAGTTATAGACAATGAGACAGCAGCTGAGGAATTTAAGACAGCATTGGATGCAGCTGTTGCTAAGGAGAATATCACAATAAACGTATCAAATGATATGGTAATGGGTGATGAAAGCAGCTCAAATAAATCTGTTATCAAACTTGCCAAAGACGGTGATAAAAATACAGGCAGTGCTGTAATTGACAACAGTTATAAGTATATTGAAGAACCTGAAAGTGGTGAAAAGGCAAGTGCTCCTACTGAGGAAAAGAGCAAGATTACAGCTTATTATTCAGGTGATACTTTATACTTTATTACAAATGATGGCGATAAGGTACAGGAGGAAATGGCTTACGAAGACTTTATGTCTGTAGTAAATACATATTCTCTTAGCATTTATAATGATTGTATAAGTAAGGCAGCATGTGTTGAAGGCAAGAATGAAAAAACTTATTATATTTCATATGATCCGGCACAGTTTGAAACAACAATGAATACAAATATGGAAGCATCAGGTCAGACATTGGCTGAAGGCGAGGCTATGCACGTTAAGTATTCCAATATTATTGCAACTGTTGATAACGATGGCAATTTATTAAACTATGGCTTTATAATTGATGCAGAATATATAAGCGACAGTGGCACAATTCCATATAACTATTCTATTTCAGCTGAATTTTCTAATGATGGAAGTACTAAGGTAGATGCCGTAACAGATACGGATAGCTATATGACAGCTGAGGAGTATACTAAGCAGCAGCAGGAAAAGGCGGCAGCAGAAAGTTCACCTGAAACAGAAAGCAGTGCAGAAATTGAAGAAACAGAGGCTGCTGAAACAGCAACTAATTAATTTTGGAAATTTGGCAAAAAAAGTGTTGACAAAAGTATAAAATTGTGATAACATATTTCTTGTGTTCAGCTGATGGACACAAGAAATATGTATGCGCGATTAGCTCAGTTGGTAGAGCAGCTGACTCTTAATCAGAAGGTCCGGGGTTCGAGCCCCCGATCGCGCATTAAAGCCTTTATATTTAGGGTTTACTAAAAATAAGCGCGATTAGCTCAGTTGGTAGAGCAGCTGACTCTTAATCAGAAGGTCCGGGGTTCGAGCCCCCGATCGCGCACTAAAGCCTTTATATTTAGGTTTTTTCAAAAAGATAAGCGCGATTAGCTCAGTTGGTAGAGCAGCTGACTCTTAATCAGAAGGTCCGGGGTTCGAGCCCCCGATCGCGCATTGAAAAGGCAGACTGACTTTGGTTGGTCTGTTTTTTTATTGTATGAAAAGGATAGTTGTCAAATGAAACAGTTAATGAAAAATCATAGTTTTTGCGGTGTGGATTATTCAGATCTACACCGTTTTTTTGTGTACAGCGGAATAGATGATATGAAAATACGATTATTCAATAAAATACAGATAGGAAAAAATATATAAATGCAATTAATTTATAAATAAAAATTGACAATAAATTACACTATGCTATAATTATAGTATAAAAAAATTTATATCAAAAAAATAAGTCTGAAACAGACTTATTTTGCCACAACACTTGTGGGAACGGCAGAACCGAACGTTTAGAAATAATTTTTATTTGAACTCGTAGTGTAATTGTAGGGTAGTAATCCTACATAATTATTATACCTGTTTTAGAAGGGAAAGTCAATATGGAAAAAATTAAAAACAATATTTGCGGAAATTGGTATTTGGGCTTGGATATTGGTACAGATTCAATAGGCTGGGCAGTAACAGATGAAAATTATAAAATATTAAAGTACAGGAATAATGCAATGTGGGGTGTAATGCTATTTGAAGGGGGAAATACCTGTGCAGAAAGAAGAGGGTACAGAACTGAAAGAAGAAGGCTCCAAAGGCGTAAACAGAGGATAAATATGCTTCAGGAGCTTTTTGCTGATGAGATAACGAAAAAGGACAAATATTTTTATATAAGGTTAAAAGAAAGCGCTCTTTATAAAGAGGATAAGTCTTTAACTGATGAGTGTGTATTGTTTAACGGCTGTGGATTAAGTGATAAGGATTATTACAGCAAATATCCGACTATTCATCATTTAATATACGAGCTTGCAGAAAGCAAAGAATATCACGATGTAAGGCTTTTGTATATGGCTTGTTCATATATATTGTCACACAGAGGACATTTTCTTAAGGAAACAGATAAAAATAATATTGAAGGAATAACTCAATTTGACGGTGTTTATAATGAGTTTATGGATTGTTATGAAAATTTTACGGGAAATAAACCTTGGGAATGCAGCAATGAGGATTTTAAGAATATTTTGAAAAAGAATATTTCAATAAGTAAAAAGGAAGGGGAATTTAAAGAGCTGCTGTGGAAGGGGAAAAAAGTCACAGAAACCGATGACAGCAGTGTATCCGTAAAATTGTTAATAAAGCTGATTTCGGGAGGTAAAATCAAAATTTCAGAGCTGTTTAAAAATGAAAGTTATAGTGAACTTGAATACAATTCTTTTTCACTGGGAACAGACAATTTTGATGAAATTATGGCATCTTTCTCACCTGTAATTGATGAAGATGAACTTGAATTGCTCTTGAAAATCAAGGCATTGTATGATTGGTCTGTGCTTGCGGAAATACTTGCAGGGAAAAATAGTATTTCGGAAGTTAAAAGAGAGATTTATGAGGTACATAAAAGAGATGTCAGATATTTGAAAGGATTTATAAAAAAGTATATTCCCGAAAAATATGACGAGGTTTTCAGACAAGTGTCTGATAAGGCAAACTATGCAAGCTATGTTTATAATGTTAAATCAAATATGAGAACAGAGGGAAAATATAAAAAGGCAAACGCAGGAGATTTTTGTAAATACATAAAGAATATTGTGAGCGGGCTTGAAGATAAAGTAGAGTACGAAGATATTTCTTTTTACAATGATATGATGGCAAGGCTTGAAACAGAGAGTTTTTGCCCTAAGCAGAAAACGGGGGATAACAGAGTAATACCATATCAGATCTATTATGCAGAGTTAAAGAAAATTCTTGACAATGCAAGCCAATACCTTGACTTTTTAAATAAGAAAGATGAATATGGTACGGTGAAGGATAAGGTTATGTCAATTATGGAATTTAGAGTGCCTTATTATGTAGGTCCTCTTGTATCCAAGGATAAGAGTAAGTTTGCATGGTTTGTAAGAAAAAATAACAATAAAATATATCCATGGAATTTTGATGATGTGGTAGACAGGGATAAAAGTGAAGAGGCGTTTATAAGAAGAATGACTTGTAAATGCACATATATTGCGGGAGAAGATGTTTTGCCCAAAAATTCTCTGTTATATTCAAAATTTAATGTATTGAATGAAATAAACAATATAAAGGTAAACGATAAGCCTATAAGTGTTGAATGTAAGCAGAAAATCTATGAAGAGCTTTTTATGAAAAGGAAAAAAGTATCCTTAAAAAATATAAAGGACTTTCTTATATCAAACAATTATATGGAAAAAGAAGACGAATTATCAGGTATAGATATAGCGGTCAAATCAAGTCTGAAATCCTATAATGATTTTAAAAGACTGCTCAAATCCAAAACATTAAGTGAAAATGATGTTGAAAGAATAATTGAAAGAATAACATTAACAAAGGAAAAGAATAGAATAAAAAAATGGCTTAAAGAGGAATTTACACAGCTTAATGAAGATGATATAAGCTATATATCCAAATTGAAATATGATAATTTCGGAAGGTTATCATCCAAACTGCTTACGGACATTAAGGATATAGATAAAGAAAGCGGAGAAATTAAAAATTCTTCCATTATAGATATGATGTGGCAGAAAAATATAAATTTTATGCAGCTTTTGTCTTCTGAATACAGCTATATGTATCATATTGAAAATATGAATAGAGAGTACTGCCGTGAAAACGAGTTGTCGGTAAATGATAAACTTGACAGTATGTATATTTCAAACGCTGTTAAAAGACCTATAATAAGATGCTTGGACATTGTTAAGGAGCTGAAAGGGATAATGGCATGCCCGCCAAAGAAGATTTTTATTGAAATGGCAAGAGGCAGCAATGAGAACTTGAAGGGTAAGAGAAGCAAAACACGCCGTGACAAAATAAATGAGCTGTATGATAATTTTAAAAATGTATGCAGTGAAAGCGAAATAAGAGAACTGAGAGAACTGCTTGAAAGCAAAAGCGAAAGTGATCTTAGAAGAGATGAGTTGTTTTTATATTTTATGCAGTTTGGCAAGAGTATGTATTCAAACAAAGTTATTGATATAGAAAAGCTGGGGACTAAGGAATATGAAATTGATCATATTTATCCACAGTCTAAGATAAAAGATGACAGTATTGACAACAGAGTTCTTGTACTTGCATGTGAAAACGGAGATAAGGGTGATAAATATCCCATAAAAGAAGAAATAAGGGAAAATATGCATTATCGCTGGAAAAATCTTCATAAAATAGGAGCAATATCCGATAAAAAGTTAAAAAGACTTGAAAGGAATATCGGATTTAGTGATGAAGAGCTTGCAGGCTTTATAAACAGGCAAATTGTTGAAACAAGACAGTCAACAAAAGCGATTGCCTCTGTGCTCGGAGATATGTTTGAAAATACTGAAATAGTATATGTTAAGGCGGGGCTTGTATCTGATTTTCGTCACGAATTTAATATGCTTAAATCAAGGGAAGTAAATGATTTGCATCACGGAAAAGACGCTTATTTAAACATAGTTATGGGCAATGTGTATAATGTGAAGTTTACTAAAAATCCTCTTAATTTTATAAAAGAAAAGGGTGGAAGAGAATATTCAATGAAGCTTAAAAGTCTGCTTAAGTTTGATATTGAAAGAAACAATGAAACTGCGTGGAAGGGAAACGGTGAAACTCTCAATATTGTTAAAGAAACAATGAATAAAAATAATATAAGATTTGTAAGATATGCTAAGTCAAGAAAGGGTGAACTTTTTGACAGACAGCCTTTGAGAAAGGGCAAAGGGCAGGTGCCCCTAAAGGGAACATTGCCGAGTATTGAAAAGTACGGTGGATATAACAAGGCTACAATAGCTTATTTTTATCTCATTAAATATACTGAAAATAAGAAGAGAATAACGTCTCTTCTGCCTATAGAGCTTTATATGGCAGAAAGATTAAATACAACGGAGAAGGTAGTTGAGTATTGTGAAAATACATTGAAAAAGGAAAACACGGAAATACTTTTAAATGGCAGAAAAATAAAATATGATTCACTTTGGGAAATAGACGGCTTCAGAACTCATTTATCATCAAAGACCAATAACAGAGTGGGTTTTAAATGCGGTATGCAGCTTATACTAGGATATAAGTGGGAGTATTATATAAAGAAACTCAATATTTTTAAAGAAAGATATATTATAAGCAAAAAAAATATTAATGTTACGAAATACGATGAAATATCAAGAGAAAAAAATATTGAGCTTTATGACCTGCTTAAATATAAAATAAACGATACAAAATATAATGTGCTTATGGATGCTCCTGCAAAGATTTTGTATTCCGGAAAAGAAAAGTTCTGCGCTCTTTCAGTCGAAGAACAGGCTATAGCATTATGCAATATAGTAGAGTTATTCAGATGTAATAATTCGGGTGGTACGGATTTGAGGAGTATAGGAGGAGCCCAAAATTCGGGAGTGATTACAATGAATATGAAAATCAATAATAAAAAGTTTCACGAAATATACATAATAGATCAGTCACCGACGGGATTAAGGGAGAAGAAAACTCCTAATCTTATTGAGTTATGAGTTGGCGTGTAGTTGTTGTGGCAAGCTGCTGTAAGCTTGATTATAAAATGGGATATATGGCTGTAAGATCTAAAGAGGGTGTCAAAAAAATATTTATTGACGAAATAGCTACAGTTATTGTTGAAAATACATCGGTATCGATTACAGCCTGCCTTTTAGCCGAGCTTATAAAAAGAAAAGTTAAAATTATATTTTGTGATGAAAAGAGGAACCCTTTGTCTGAAGTGGTTTCTATGTATGGAAGTCATGACTGCTCTGCAAAAATAAAGACCCAGATTATGTGGAGCAGTGGTATTAAAGGTGCAGTATGGACTGAAATTGTAAGAGAGAAGATTGCAAAACAGTCTGAATTTTTAAGAGAGCTTAACAAAAACATTGAAGCTGAGCTTTTGGATAAATATGTTTCAGAAATGGAATTTAACGACAGTTCAAACAGAGAAGGGCATGCAGCAAAGGTATATTTTAATGTTCTGTTTGGAAAGGATTTTACAAGAAGCAAAGATAATGCAGTAAATGCTGCTCTTAATTACGGATACAGTATACTTTTGTCAGCAATAAACAGAGAAGTAACAGCAAGAGGGTATTTAACACAGCTTGGGCTTTTCCATGACAATATGTTTAATCAATTTAATTTAAGTTGTGATCTGGTGGAGCCTTTCAGAATAATTGCAGACAGGAGGGTAAAGGAAATGGAGTATACTGTATTCTCTGTTAATGAAAAACACGATATGCTAAATATACTTAACAGTGAGGTCAGCATTGATTCAGAAAGGCAGTATCTTATAAACGCTATAAAAATTTACTGCAAAAGTATTTTTGATGCATTGTGTGAAAATGATGTTTCTATGATTAAATTTTTTGAATTATGAGTTACAGATTTATGAGAATAATAGTATTTTTTGATTTACCTGTTGCTACAAATGAAAATAAGAGAGAATATACAAGATTTAGAAAGTATCTTATTAAAAGTGGTTTTATAATGATGCAGGAATCCGTATATTGCAAAATGGTTTTAAATCAAACAGCTGTAAAAAATATGTTAAACAGCATAAGGAAAAACAAACCCGAAAACGGATTAGTACAAATACTGACAATAACTGAAAAACAGTTTTCTAAAATGGAATTTGTTACAGGAGAGTATAAAAGCGATGTTTTGCAGAATGATGAAAGACTGGTGATTTTATGAAACTAATAAATTCATTAATGAAATTTGAAATAGTTACAGAGGAAGGATATTTTAATTCTTTGATCATAGAAAACAGAGATTTTTTTCGGTCTGCAATACAGGATATATACAGTCAGATAAATGGCAGAGAAGGTAATTTTATCCTGTCTGAAAACAATAAAATTATTGATTTTTCAAAAAATGCTGAGCTTATTACTCAGTTTGTTCCGTTTGAAAGTAACAGCAAAAAACTTATAACAAAGCTATACAGCAGCATTAAATCATCGGTTACTGAACCTGATATTTATATGAAAACAGCTGAAATAAAAAGTAATATATTCAGATATATGGATAGTATTGCAAATGAATTTGATTTTAACGTTAAGTACAATGAGGATTTTGATATTACGGTTCTTTTAAAAATGGTAGATCTAAAGTTTGAAAGTGAGTACGAAACATTGTCTGAAAATGTTTTGGAATATATTTTAAATTCCGAAGGACTTGAAGGAAGCAAGCTGCATATTCTTGTGAATTTCAGAAGCTATGTAAATAAGGATGAATTGGAATGTTTTTGCACAACATTAGTTAAACACAATATTAGTCTGCTTTTAATTGATAATTTTGAATATGAAAAATTTGATTGTGAAAAAAGAGTAATTGTTGATGAACATTTTTGTGAAATATATTGATTTAAACAAAAAAATAACTTATAATGTAATTGAGCTATCCTTTAAATTTAACACGGGCGTGTAGTGGCGTTTTTTCAAATTTGAGGTTTGAGGTTTGAGAGTAGTGTAATTTAAGAGGGTAGTAAAACCAAGTATTATGTTGTTGTAGCTGTTTCAGAAGTTTGAGAGTAGTGTAATTTAAGAGGGTAGTAAAACTAAAATACTGCTGACCCCGTTTTTAAAAGT
>CABVEG010000010.1 GCA_902497185.1 uncultured Eubacteriales bacterium
CTTAGGTCTTAGTGTAGGTGTTATTCTCCATGACCTTGAAAAGAATGAAAGACAGGAGGCATATAACTGCGATATTACTTATGCCACTAACAATGAGCTGGGCTTTGATTACTTAAGAGATAATATGGTAGTTTATGAAAAGGACCTTGTTCAAAGAGGTTTGCCATTTACCATTATTGATGAGGTTGACTCCATACTTATTGATGAGGCAAGAACACCTCTTATTATTTCAGGACAGTCAGACAAGTCTACTAAGCTTTATGAGCTTGCTGATATGTTTGTAAAGACTCTTACTAAGGGTAGAATTTTAAATGAAGACGAGGCTATGAATCCCCTTATAAGAGAAGAATTAAAGGAAGAGGGAGATTTTGTAGTTGATGAAAAGGGCAAGACTTCAACTCTTACTCAGCTGGGTGTTGAAAAGGCTGAAAAGTTCTTTAATGTTGAAAACCTTTCTGATCCTGAAAATATGGCTTTACAGCACCACATCAACAATGCTTTAAAGGCAAACTACAATATGTTTAAGGATCAGGATTATGTTACTGAAAATGATAAGGGTGAGCCTGAAATCGTTATTGTAGATACATTTACAGGTCGTATGATGCCGGGCCGTAGATATTCCGACGGCTTACATCAGGCTATAGAGGCTAAGGAGCATTTGGAGGTTAAGAGAGAGAGTAAGACTCTTGCTACAATTACCTTCCAGAACTTCTTTAATAAATATGAAAAGAAGTCAGGTATGACAGGTACTGCACAGACTGAGGAGGCAGAGTTCAGAGCTATTTACGGTATGGACGTTGTATGTATTCCTACTAATATGCCTGTTATAAGAAAAGACTTAAATGATGTTGTATACCAGACACAGGCAGCTAAGTACAGAGCTGTTATTAAGGAGATTATTGAATCCCATGAAAAGGGACAGCCTGTTCTTGTAGGTACAGTTAATATTGAAATTTCAGAGCTTTTAGGCAATATGCTTAAAAGAGAGGGCGTTAAGTGTGAGGTACTTAATGCCAAGAATCACAGACGTGAGGCTGAAATCGTTGCAAAGGCAGGCGAAAAGGGTGCCGTAACTATTGCAACTAATATGGCTGGTAGAGGTACTGATATTAAGCTTGGCGAGGGTGTAGTTGAGCTTGGCGGTCTTAAGATTATAGGTACTGAAAGACACGAATCAAGACGTATTGATAACCAGTTAAGAGGTCGTTCGGGTCGTCAGGGTGATCCGGGTGAATCTAAGTTCTACTTATCTCTTGAGGATGATTTATTAAGACTTTTCGGCTCTGAAAAAACTGCTGAAATGATTAAAAAGCTTGGCTTACCTGAGGATGAGCCTATTGAAGCTAAGATGCTTACTAAGTCTATTGAAAATGCACAAAAGAAGGTTGAGGGTAACAACTTCTCTGCCAGAAAGAGATTATTAGACTATGATAAGGTAAACAATGAGCAGAGAGAAATTATATATGCCCAGAGAAAGGAAGTACTTTTAGGTGCTGACTTAAAGGATAAGATTTTAAATATGATGAAGGCTGTTATTACCAGAAGTGTTAATGCAGTATGCCCTAATGATGATGAGCCTTCAGAATGGGATATGACTGAATTTAATGAGCTTGTAAGACCTTACTTCGGCTTTGAGGATATGTATATTCTTACTGATGAAGATATGCAGACTATTACTAAGGATAAGCTTATTGAAAGAGTATATAATGATGCTGTTGTTAAGTATGATGCTAAAGAAAATGAGTATGGCAGTGAAATGATGAGAGAGCTTGAAAGAGTTATCACATTAAAGGTTGTTGATACTAAGTGGATGGCACATATTGATGATATGGATCAGATGCGACAGGGTATTATGTTAAGAGCCCTTGCACAGAAGGACCCTCTTATTGAATATCAGTTTATAAGCTATGATATGTTTGAGGAGCTTTCCAACAATATTCAAAATGATATTGTTAAGACATTATTCCATATCAGAATTGTTACTCCTGAACAGCAGCTTGAAAGAGAGCAGGTTGCTAAGCCTACATCAACTAACAAGGATGAGTCAGCAGGAGGAACTACAAGAGTAAGAAAAGAGCCTAAGGTTGGCAGAAATGACCCTTGTCCTTGCGGCAGCGGCAAGAAGTATAAGCAGTGCTGCGGCAGGTTTGAGTAAAAGCAATGATGTTTTTTAAATAGGTGTGTCATATGACACACCTATTATTTAGTATATAAGAAAGGTTGATTTTATGATATTTGAATTAGATCAGATGGCAACAGAGCTTGCTTCTTATGAGGAAAGTCTTAAAGAGCTTAGAAATTCATTAAACATAGATGAGGCAAAGGAAAAGGTTGAAGAGCTTGAGGAAATTGCAGGAGACCCTGATTTCTGGAACGATATGGACAAGGCACAGAAGAATCTTCAACAGACAAAGCAGCTTAAAAATAAAATTGACGGCTACGAAAAGCTGAAAACCGACTATGATGATTTAATGACATTAATTGAAATGGGCAATGAAATGGACGACGACTCCGTTGTTGATGAGGCAAAGGAAATGCGTACTGCCTTTGAGGAGGAATTTGAACATCTTAGAATTTCCACACTCCTTACAGGTCAGTATGACCATTGCAATGCTATTGTTACTCTCCATTCAGGTGCAGGCGGTACTGAAGCCTGTGACTGGGTTTCAATGCTTTACAGAATGTACAGCCGCTGGGTTGAAAAGCAGGGCTTTGGCTTTGACCTTATGGACTATCAGGAGGGTGATGAGGCAGGCATCAAGTCTGTTACATTTATGGTAACAGGTGAAAATGCTTATGGTTATTTAAAGGGTGAAAAGGGTATTCACAGACTTGTAAGAATTTCTCCTTTTGACTCTAGCGGCAGACGTCATACTTCCTTTGCAAGCTGTGACGTAATGCCTGAAATAGACGAGGATATTGAGGTTGAAATTAATCCTGATGATTTAAGAATTGATACTTACAGAGCAAGCGGTGCAGGTGGTCAGCACGTAAATAAGACTTCTTCTGCCATAAGAATTACTCATATTCCTACTAACACAGTTGTTCAGTGCCAGAATGAAAGAAGTCAGTTCCAAAATAAGGATATGGCAATGAAAATGTTAAAGGCTAAGCTTTATGAAATTAAGCTTAAAGAACAGGGTGAAATGCTTGAGGGTATCAGAGGTGAAGTTAAGGATATTGCCTGGGGCAGCCAGATTAGGAGCTATGTTTTCCACCCTTACAATATGATTAAGGACCACAGAACAGGTGCAGAAACAGGTAATGTTCAGCCTGTTATGGACGGTAATTTGGATCTGTATATTAATGCTTATTTGAAGTGGATAAATGAGTAAATAATATTGAAAGAAATAAAATATCTGCCATATTCGGCATAAAGATAACAAATACCCCCTAAGAACGGCAGCTCTTAGGGGGTTATTTTTGCTTTAAAATAAGAATAATTGACAAATTATGACAATAGAGATATAATTATAAAAAATACTTTGTGCATTATAAGGCCGAAAGGGGAGGTAAACAAATGAAATGTCCAAATTGCAACAATGAAATTGAGGACGTAAAAAGGGCAAAGAGGATTTGGAAGTCAAAAAGGCTGATATTGATGTAAATGATATGAGCAATAAGGAAATATCAAAGGCAGTTGAAAAGATACATACTAAGCTTGATAAAAATATGGATAAAATTAAAGATGGTGCCATAAAGTACTATTACGAAAATTATTACGGATAATATCAGTAAAAAAAACAGGTGTTCAGTTTATAGGGACACCTGTTTTTTATATTAAATCTCAATTATATCCTCATTCAGCTCATAAAGGAGTTCATTAGCTTGATTAAGGGTTAAGCCTTTTTCGAGGGCAAAAATTATTACACAGTCACGCCTTATTTTGCTGTAAAGACCTCCTGCATTGGCAAGTATAAGTATTCTGTTTGTTTCCTCGGGAGTCGCCTTCATACCAAAGCAAATCTGTATTAGCTTATCCTTTGTAGGTTTCCTTGTGCCGTTTAAGATCTGATAGCCATAGGTATAGTTAAGCTCAGAGCTATTTATAATCTCTTTTTTTGTAAGACCCTTTTCTTTAATAAGGGTATCAAGATACTGGGTAAGTGTGAAATTTTTTATGTATTCATCGTTTTCCTTTAAAAAATTTTTTATTTCTGTAGATTTTTTTATTTCAGTAAGCAGTTCATTTGTATTTTTCATTTGCATCACCTCTATTTTTATGATAACATATTTTTAAGATATATTTCAACAAAGAAGGTAAAGTTTATGGGAAATATTGCAGACGAATTTAAAAAACAATATGAGGATTATGATATAATAAGTAAAATCGGTCTTGACACATGGCAGATAAGGCTTAAAAGCTATGACAAAATTGCAGTTTTAAAAAAGGTGGACAATCCCCATATTTATAAAAGGCTTATGCCTCTTAAAATAAAAGGTATTCCACTTATTTACAATATTTTTGAAAAAGAAAATGAAAGCTATGTTATTGAGGAGTATATTAACGGCAGCAATTTGTCCGAGCTATTGTCATCAAAAGGCAGTATTGACAAAAGGGATACAAAGGACATTATTTTAAGGCTTTGTGATATTCTGTCGGCTATTCATAATGAGGATATAATTCACAGGGATATTAAGCCTTCAAATATTATACGTACTCCTCATGGGGAAGTGTATCTTATTGATTTCGGTATTGCAAGAACAAAGAATGAAAAAACTTCAAAGGATACAAGACTTCTGGGTACGGAATTTTATGCATCTCCCGAGCAGTACGGCTTTGCTCAAACTGATTGCCGAAGTGATATTTATTCTCTGGGCAGGCTTATGATAGTTTTGCTTACAGGCAAGGAGAGCACAGAAGGTATAAATAAAATTCCTTATAGTAAAATAATTTTAAAATGTACACAGATAGACGCATCAAAGAGATATGGAAGTGCAGAAACGCTTAAAAGGATGTTTTATCTTGATTTGGCTGCTATAGGTGCTGTAATTGGTGCTGTATTAGTTGTTTTGTGTTTTGTATTTGCTACTATGCTGTCAAATAATAGCGATAATAAGGATGCTGTGAATACAGAGCCTACATTTCTTGTAACTGAAACAGGGAAAGAGGGTGAAAGCGCACTCCTGCAGGAAACAACACTTCAGGCAGCAATAGAGGGAACAACAGCTGTGGAAACAACTTCGGAAGTATCAACTTCTGCTGTATCTGTAAAACCATCAAGTGTGCCGAGTGTATCAAATAAACCAAGTGTATCGAATAATACCGGAACTGCTTCACAGCCTTCAATACCTGCTGCTGAAGCGACATCAGAGACAACTACAGAAAGTGACATCAAAATTAAAGGTAGTAAAAATCTTTCTACATTGTCTAAATATTTACTAGGTCTTTATCGGATACATTTTTGGGGTAAAGATTTGGTGAGTGACGAATTTGTGAAGACCGAGAAACACCTTCTTAAAGATTTTAAGCTTTCAGATAGCATAAATGCTGATATTTACACTGAATGGAACGGAAGTGAGTTTATAATAAAAATTAATGACGGAAATGCTTTAAAAATACCCGAGCTTACAAATGTTGAATCTGCAAATTATAAGGAGGGTATGGTAGTATATAAATATTACAGTGTAAATTATCATGACTTTGATAAAGATGGCATAAAGGATATTTATTTAAACGAAGCGGTTTACGGTCATGCTAATAATGACTATGTTCCTTTTTTCTTTGTAAATACATTTATAAAAATAAATTCTGATCTTACAATGCAGGTTTTAAGCAATGAAAATCCTGTTATTAAGGATCTTGATGACCTTTATTATATAGGTAAGGACGATTATGTATCATGTGAGATATTCCTAGGGGATGAAATAGGTACATATAAAATTAAAGACAATAAGGTTTATTGGGTTTTACCTGAAGATGAATAAAATATGACAAAATAATGCTCTCAGCTAATGAAACGAGAGCATTATTTTTTTATACTAATTTAAAAGCTCATCGGGAGAAATGTCGAAAATTTCAGCTAGAGCCTTAAGCTCAATATCTGTGACAGGACGTACCTGTCCTTCTAATTTGGACAGACTTGAAGGATTTATGTCAACACCGCTTGTCTGTAGTCTTGCAAGAAGCTCTTTTTGCTTTATGTTTCTTTCAAGTCTTAGCTCAGTTATTTTGTGACCTATAATATTTTTGTTTCCTAACTCCTGTTTTCTGGGTTTCATAGGTTGTCAGCTCCTGTTGATAATAGATATACTTAATATAAGTATATTAATAAAAATTATAAATATAATTCTTGTGAAGAATTATATTGACATTTTTTAGCGAATCAATTATAATGTTGTTAAATAATAATTCTTGTAGAGAATTAAAAATAGTATTATGAGGAGGTATGTTTATGTTTTGTGATAACTGCGGTAAAAAATTAATGGATGATGCAGCTTTTTGTCCTTCCTGTGGTAAGGCATTAAATGATGATATAGTTGATACCAATGAATATGCAAATAATAAGTCTGTTCCTAACAATAACAATCCTTATGGTAATGCTATGCCATTAGCAGGTCCTGCACCTAATTACGGACAGATTCCTAATTACGGACAGGCTCCTAATTATGGTCAGGCACCTAATTACGGACAGGCTCCTGTCTATCAGCCACCCTATGTGCAGCAGCCATATGTGCAGCAGCCCTATTTCGCCCCGCAGCCTACTGTAGTTAATATACAGCCTCAGCCTATCAAAACCAAGAGTTTAAACGGTTTTTGCGTTGCAGGCTTTGCTGTAAGTATAGCAGGTATATTTATAGGTGCTCTTATATGCGGTATAGCGGCAGTTGTATTTTCTGTTATAGGACTTGTTGGTTATGATGAAAATAAGCACGATGGCAAATGGATGGGTCTTACGGGAATAGTGATTGGCGTTATTGACCTTATAATAGGCTTGTTTATTGCCAGTATAGTAGCAGCATTATTTGAAATGGCAGGAACATTATAAAGAGGAGAATAAAATGATAAAATGTTATAAATGTGGGGCCGAGCATACCGATGATGCAAAATTCTGTAACAAATGCGGTGTGAGTTTTGAGCCTGAGCTTAAATATTACTGTCCTTATTGTGATAATGAAATAAGCAACAAGGATGCAAAATTCTGTAACAAATGCGGTAAGGCGTTTGATGATCAAAATATGCTGATTGCAGATTATGATGACCATGCAAAATATGTGTGCAGTCAGTGTGGAGTTCTGCTTAAAAGCAAGAGAATAAAGTTCTGTAAAAACTGTGGCACAGCTTTTAATGATGAAAACAAACCATTAAAATGGGATGATAACCATCCTCTATACAGACTTTGTACTCACTGTGGACAAGAGCATAAACTTACAGGGTATCCCATCAAGTGCGGAAGGTGCGGCCATGATCTGGATCTAAAACCAAGAACAGAGCCTAAGCTTACTAAAAAAGAGCAGGAAGTAGTTGATAAAATAGCTGCTGAGGAAAAGCAAAGAAAAATAGAAGAGGCTAAGAAAGAGGCTGAGGAAAAAGCAAGGCTTGAAGCTGAGGCTAAGGAAGCCGAAGAAAAAAGGCGGCTTGAACGTGAAGAAAGACAAAAGAAAATAAAAAAAATAATTAAAATATTTGTTATTGTAATGGCTTCACTTGCCCTTTTATTTGCAGCAGGTGTATTTATATGGCACAGCTTTGATGATAAAAATATTGCTAAGGCAGAGGCATCAATGGCAGAGGGCGATTATAACAGCGCAATTAAATATTACAGCTATATTATGCCACTAAGCAAGGCAAAAAATGAATGTGACAGCAAAATTGAGAAAATAAATAAGGCTGCTCAAAAATATGAAGAGGCAGAGGATGCCTATGAAAAAAATGAATATCTTAAGGCTGCCCAGCTTTCTAAGGAGGCTATAAGAGAGTATCAGGATTTTAAAGTAGCTGATGATTTGTTTGATAAGTCTATGGAGAATTTAGGTGAATACTTAAAGAAGCTGTATGACGAAAAGAAATATCAGGAGGTATATGATACTGTCAATGTAATATATGAGCCTTACAGAACAGAGCTGATAAATACTGTGTATAACTCCCTTGTAAATATGATTAATGAAAATTGCAATACCGCTCAGAAGTATTATGACGCAGGCAATATGGATGAGGCTATTAAGTATGCCACTGCTGCTCGTGCAATAGTCCCAAATGATAAATGGGCAGAGTCAATTATCTCACAGGCTAATCTATACAAGAATTATATAACTAACCTTAATAATGCGTCTGCTGCCTATAACCGTGGGGAATGGAGTACTGCCAAAGATTATTATGAAATGGTGCCTAATAATGAGATAGGGAAAAAAGCCTTGGCAAATTATCCTACATTTGTAAGAAAAATTGAAGAAGATATTCAATACATACTTAACCCTGTAGATATAAGCAATAAGTATGCTTTGGGTCATTATTCAACATGGCATGACAATGATAGGGTAGATATGTCATATACCCTTACAAACAAAACCAACAGGGGTGTAAATGTAAGAATTCTGCTTGATTATAATGATAGAAAGACAGAATATACAAACTATTACCTTTCACCAAAGGAAACTGTAAATCTCTCGTATACAATGTATGATGTATATGTATATCCAAATTCAGATTGGACATACAGAATAGTTATTAATAATACTGATTATGAATAAAAGGAAGTGACTATATGAAACAATGCAGTAACTGTGGGCTTAATTTTGATGATGATATGATCTTTTGCGCAAACTGTGGAAGTCAGTTAAGCAATGCACAGCAAAACGAAAGCGATACACAGAACGGTGTAGCAGATATGGAAGTTGAGCAACAAAATTATGTGCCACAGCCTAATGTTAAAAAGAAAACATCATCAAAGATTGTAATAGCAATAATAATAGCTGTATTTGTTATTGGCGCTGTGGGCGGAGGCAGCTTATTTGCCTATGATAAATATCAGGATAAGTTAGAAGCAGAATATGATGCTAATGTTGAGAAAGCTATGTTTCTAATGAATAAAGCTGTTCAAAATGCTATCTATACAAGTAATTGGGATTACGATAATGAGGGTTTTACTGACAAAGAGGAAGTATACAGTGATATTGAACTTGTTGATGAATATTATAAGGCAATAAACAATCCTCCTAAAAGATGTAGAGATAAACTTGTTTATACTAGTCAAATGTATGATAGCTACAAGAAATTGATCAGTATTTTGTATGATGAAGGAATTACTCTAAGTGGGGATTCAATTGAATCTTTGGTTAATGATATGATGGATTATAGTGACGAGCTTAAAGAAGAAGCTAATAAATATTTAGAGGCAAGTAAGGCTATACATGATACAAATACTGATGACTCTGAAAAAACAACAAAGGAGAAGTGATATTATGAACCAATGCAGTAACTGTGGCTTTAATGTTAATGACAATGTAACCATTTGTCCTAACTGCGGCAGTCAGATTATGCCAGTCCGAAATGTATCCAATAATGGTGTACCATATACTTCTGTTTATGCCCCTCAGCCGGGTCAAGATAATACATGGCTTAAGATGTTAATAATAATAGCAGTTGTTGTTGTGGTGATAATATGTGGCGGTTTTGGATTAAGATGTATGTCATTGCAGAAAGAGGCAAAAGAATACCTTCATGAGGGGGTGCATGTGCCTTCAAATGAATCACTTTATTATAATCATGAAAAAAGCTCTGGGGCTGCCGCTACTTATTTTAATAGCAATACACAGGATGTTTATGACACATACATTGATTATATCAAAGGGGATATATGGCTTGAGGTTAGAGTTGTTATCGATGGTTCCTACCATTATTATTGGGTAGTACGATAAATATAACAGGGAGGATAATAATATGTTTTGTACAAAATGTGGTAAAGAAGTGAATAATGGTTCAATTACTTGCCCCTACTGCGGAAATAATTTGGCAGGTTTAGCACAACAGCTTAACGTTGACAATCAGACAGTCGATACTACTAATATGACAGGCTCTGCACAAAATAATACATTTGCGCCTAATAATTCAGGGGTAGGTTATGTTCAGAAAAATACTGCCTATGCTGCACCTGCTGCAAGTGGGACAAATATGATGTGGTTTATACTGTTGTGTATAGCGGTTAATGTAATTGAAATAATATGGGAAATAGTATTATCCAATACTTCTTTGCGTGCTAACTTAGTGTATTATGTGTTTTATTTATTGAAGATTGTATCATTTGGATTTGTGCTGGCTTTGAGTGGAATTGTAAAGTCTGACAAATCAACAAGGTTTATTGGCTTTATGATAAGCTTGGCAGTTGTTCTGGAAAGAATAATAATTATTAGAAGCTTTGGATTTTATGAAGATTATATATTACATAACTTTTTTGGCTATTCTTATATAATTTTATGTAGTTTCTTTTTAGCTTTGCTAATATTTAAAAAAGATGATAAATAAAAAATGAGAGGTATTAATTATGTTTTGTGGAAATTGCGGAAAAGAGCTCCCGGACGGTTCTGTGTTCTGTTTATATTGCGGAACTCAGCTTGGAAATACAAATAACAACGTAAATGTTGATCAGAATCAGAATAATCAACAGTATGCTCCAAACGGACAGCCCGTTATGTCAAACGGACAGCCCGTTATGCCAAGTGGACAGCCTGCTATGCCAAACGGACAGCCTGTTATGCCAAACGGACAGCAGTATACTCCTAATTTTCAGCCTATAAATATAGCCCCTATGCCGGGTGTTGACCCTAACAGTGAATATGAGGTCTATAAGGGCGAAGTAAGGCTTGTTAAAGGTGGTATGAAGAATATAGATGGCAGAATGGAGGTTACTAATAAAAACTTAAGGCTTTACGGAAGAAGTACCTGGGATATGGCTTGGCGTGGTGTTTTTGCTTTGCTTAGACCTCCGCTTCAGCTTGAAATAAGTGTTGATGATATTGTTTCTGTGACAAGAGGCGCTGATTATATACTACAGAAAACCTTTATTATTACAACAAAGGACAATGTTGCTTATAGATTTGGTGATTTAAAGGTTGATTATTGGATACAGCTTATTCAGAGTTTGCTGTATGCAAGAGATAATAAACAATAAATGAAGGAGGTGATTATTTTATGGACCTTATATTGTATGTTTTAGCTATTGTGTTTTATGTTATGGCAAGAAAGTATAAAGACCCTGCAGGCAATTATTATCCTACAGGAACTAGGTATAAAAAAGCAGCATTAGTTTGTCTTATAATAGGTATTGTACTTACTGTTATAGGCTTTGTAATTGGTTTTGTGTATGGGTTTATGGGTGCCTTGTAAATTTAATGTATTGTTTCAGCAATATAAATAATTTAATTATTTTTGACCTGCATGGTGTGTGCAGGTTATTTTTATGTTATAATTAAAGTAAAAATTTTCTGCCACGGCAGGAGGTGCTTTAGGTGAAGCTCTGCATTGCTTTATCAGGGATAGTTAATAGACATTGCAAAATTCTGTGTAAGTAAGCTGCTGCCTGTTTTACGGATAGAAAAAGAATATGTAACTTTTGCAAATGCTCATGTGTGGTAAAGTAATACAAAAAAAATTATAGATAGAAGCTCGCTATTCAGAAATTATGTTTCTTTTGCTATTGACTCTACAATAAATGTAGACTTTATAATACATAGAGAAAAATACAAATGCGAGGTATAAGTTATGGAAAAGAATTTAACAACAGACGGTGTGCTAAAAACAATTCTTTATTTTTCACTGCCATATTTACTTTCATACTTTTTGCAAACACTATATGGTATGGCGGATTTATTCATTATCGGACAATTTAACAGTGTAGACAGTATAACGGCTGTTTCTATCGGTAGCCAGGTTATGCATATGCTGACTGTTATGATTATAGGGCTGGCAATGGGCGCAACTATTATGATTGGGCGTGGGATAGGTGCCGAGAAACGGGAACAGGTTTCTCTTGTGATAGGAAATACTATTACTTTGTTTATGGTACTGTCTATTATTTTGATGATCGGATTGCTTTTTACAGTAAGACAAATCGTTAATATTATGTCTACTCCTGCCGAGGCAGTATCGGGAACGGTTTTTTATCTTACGATTTGCTTTATTGGAATACCCTTTATTACAGCTTATAATATTATTAGTTCTATTTTTCGAGGTATGGGCGATTCCAAAAGTCCTATGTATTTTATTGCAGTTGCTTGTGCTGCAAATATTGCACTTGATTATTTGTTTATCGGCGGAATGGGACTGGGTGCAGTGGGAGCTGCATTGGGAACAACACTGTCTCAGACTATTAGCGTGATTGTATCGTTAATAGTAATTTTAAAGAGGAAAACAGGAATAACACTCTCAAAAAGGGATTTTAAACCACAGCGTGGAACTATGCCACGGTTACTAAAAATAGGGATTCCCGTTGCTTTACAAGACGGCTTTATCCAGATTTCATTCATTATCATTACCATTTTTGCAAATAAGCGAGGGTTGAATGATGCGGCAGCTGTTGGAATTGTAGAAAAGATTATTGGAATCCTGTTTCTTGTACCCTCCTCTATGCTTCAGACTGTGTCTGCACTTTCCGCACAAAATATTGGAGCATGTAAATATGATCGTGCTCGTTTAACTTTGCGTTATGCGTATATTATGTCCGTAACATGGGGGATTGTCGTTTGTTTGATTATGCAGTTTCATGCTGAGACGTTTGTCAGATTATTTTCTAAAGACAGTGAAGCTGTTGTCATTTTAGGAAGTCAATATATGCGAGGGTATGTGTGGGACTGTATTCTTGCCGGAATACATTTTTGTTTCAGTGGCTATTTCTGTGCTTACGGATTGTCATTAATTTCATTCCTTCACAATTCCCTTTCTATCCTTTGTATCCGTATACCGCTGTCTTACTTTGCATCTAAGTATTTCACGGATACTCTTTTTCCAATGGGACTTGCTTCTCCTGCAGGATCGGCATTTTCTGTTGTAATTTGTATTGGTGTATTTATCTGGTTAAATAAAAAGAACCGAAATGTTTAACAGAAAATAAAAGGAGTGTTGCAATATGGAAAAGAGCGAGTTATTTCAAATTGGTGATGTGGCAAAGATGTTTCATTTAAGCGTTGGTTCTTTGCGCCATTATGAAAAGGCAGGATTACTTCAACCGGAATATATTGACAAGGAAACCGGCTATCGTTATTACAGTACCCGTCAATTTGAATGTCTGAACACTATTCGCTATCTTCGTGTATTGGATATGCCGCTTTCACAAATTGCGGATTTTATGAAAAACAGGGATATTGATAAAATGCGTGAAATGCTTCGTCAGCAAAGAGAGACGGTTATCCGCAAGCAAAAAAATTTACAGATTATCGAGAGGAAGATTGATAACCGTTTGCGTCAACTGGAGTATGCACTTTCGTCAGAATTCAATGTTGTTAATTTGATTAAGACAGAAGCACGCCGAATTGCATGGATTCGCAATAATCTTTGCATAAATTCCTATCTTGATTTAGAAACATCTATCCGACAGCTTGAAGAACAGCAGCAAGATGCTGTTGTATTTCTGGGAAAAGTAGGTGTTGGTATTACCAAAGAAAATTTACTGCAAAAACAATATGGAAGTTATGATATGGTATTTCTGATTTTGGATGAAGAAGATTCTTATAAGGGAACCGTTGCAGAATTGCCAAATGAAACTTGCGTATCAATTCGATTCTGCGGTAGCCATAATGAGGCTCCGATATATTATCAAAAACTTGATGATTTTATTGCAAAGCATAAGCTAACAATAACAGGTTTTTCAAGGGAAATTACTATGATTGATTATGGTATTACGAATGATACAAGCCGATTTGTCACAGAAATACAGATACCTATTACAACCGAATAAAATACTGTTTTACGATAAATAACAAAACAAGACGAGCCAGCGAGCGGCAGACTGAACGGGCTGCGCTTGCTGTTGACAGTATTGTCTGTTTTGGCTGTTGGCAGCCAATAAATGACAGATAACCAATTATAGTTTTTTTTGAAGAGAGATAAGGAAATTTTTATAAAGCATCTGTAATGTGTTTGTGAAATTTTCTTAAATAAAGTAAATGTATTAAAGGAGCGCTAAATGATGATTAAAGTAATGTTCGTCTGCCACGGCAACATATGCCGTTCACCAATGGCGGAGTATATATTTAAATATATGGTTAAGGAAAAGGGCATTGAAAAGAATTTTATAATCAACTCATCTGCAACAAGCTGTGAGGAGCTTGGCAATCCTGTACACAGGGGCACAAAAAGCAAGCTTTATGAAATGGGCATACCCTGCGGCGACCACAGGGCAGTAAGGCTTACTAAGGCTGATTATTATGCTTATGATTATATTATTGCTATGGATAGTAAAAATGTAAAAAACATTGAAAGAATAACAGGCAGTGACACTGAAAACAAGGTTCATCTTCTCTTGGATTTTACAAACAGAAAGGGACAGAGTATTGCTGATCCATGGTACACAGGCAATTTTGATAAAACCTATAATGATATTAATGAAGGTCTTGAAGGATTTTTAAATGAAATTTATAAATTCATATAAAAAAGCAGACAGAAATGATAAGTTTTTATTCTCTTTTGAATATTGACAATGTTCTTTAATAGGGTTAAAATAGGGGTAATCGTAAGTAATAATTGTGACAGGAGGATTTAATATGAAAAGTGATATACAAATTGCTCAGGAATGTGTAATGGAGCCTATTGTTAAGGTTGCAGAAAATTTTGGAATCAATCCTGATGACCTTGAATTGTACGGAAAGTATAAAGCAAAGCTTTCCGATGACCTTTTAAAGAAAAATGAAAATAATAAAAAGGGCAAGCTGGTTCTTGTGACCGCTATTAATCCTACACCGGCAGGTGAAGGAAAGACTACTGTAACTATCGGTCTTTCACAGGCTTTAAACAGGCTTGGTAAGAAATCCCTTGTAGCTTTAAGAGAACCATCCTTAGGACCTTGTATGGGTATTAAGGGCGGTGCAGCAGGCGGCGGATATTCACAGGTTGTGCCTATGGAGGATATTAA
>CABVEG010000011.1 GCA_902497185.1 uncultured Eubacteriales bacterium
TATCATGAAAGCAGAAAAGACTCAAACCTTTATTGGAATGAGTCTTTTTTCTTGGGCTTAATGCGACAGCCCCTTTTAACAAATCTGAAATTACTTTCTTTCAATATTTACAACACCGGTCTTAGTATCAATAGCAACAAGTAAGTTATCAGGAACAACATCAACATTACAGTCGCAAAGTATACATGGAACATTTAATTGTCTTGCTAAATCCACGGCATGAGTAAAGTCATCTTTCTTATTATCTGAACCTACAATAATTGCTCCTGCCTTCATCATATAAGGAATAAGCCCCTTATCAGGATTAGATGTAACAAAAATATCACCTGTCTTAAAATGAAGCTTTGCATCATCACAATTTACACAAATATTAGTATGTGCAGTCACATTAGCAACCTTAACCATAGATCTGCCCTTTAAGAGAGTATTGCCTACAATACCAACCTTAATTGTATTAGTTGAGCCTGTTGTTCCAAGAGGTGTACCACCTGTAAATACCATAAGCTCACCACTCTGAGCGTGACCAAGCTCAAGAGCCTTATTAGCCAAATCATCAAACAATGCAGACATATTTTCCTGCTCAAATCCAATCTGCATAGGAATTGTACCCCAAATAAGATTAAGCTGTCTGCAAGTTCTCTCAATAGGAGAACAGCCTAAAATTGTAGTAGCAGGTCTGTACTTTGAAACTTCCTTTACAGCTCTGCCTGACAACGTAATTGTGGAAATAATTGCAGCATTTAAGTCATTAGCTGTAGTACATGCGGAATGGCTAACAGCACTTGTAATATTTCTTACTCTTAAGCTCTTAGAATATGCCTTGTTAAATCTTTCAGCATAGTTAATTGAAGATTCAACCTTTCTGGCAATTCTGTCCATAGCCTTAACAGCCTCAACAGGATAATCGCCCTGAGCAGTTTCACCTGAAAGCATAATAGCATCAGTATGGTCAAAAATAGCATTGGCAACATCGTTAACTTCTGCTCTTGTAGGTCTTGGATTGTCAATCATAGAGTTAAGCATCTGTGTTGCAGTGATAACAGGCTTACCCTTTTCAATACACTTTCTGATAAGCATTTTCTGAACAAGAGGAACTTCCTCAAAAGGAATTTCAACACCAAGATCACCTCTTGCAACCATAATACCATCAGTTACTTCAAGAATTTCATCAATATTATCAACACCATCTCTGTTTTCAATCTTAGAGATAATCTGAATATCACTTCCACCGCAATCTTCAAGTACTCTCTTAATTTCAAGTACGTCCTTTGCAGAACGGATAAATGATGCAGCAATATAATCAACACCAACACTTACACCAAACTTAATATCATCAATATCCTTATCTGTAAGAGCAGGAAGATTAATATGAACATTTGGTAAGTTTACACCCTTCTTAGTACCGAGCAAGCCTGAGTTTACAACACGGCAAATAACATCATTGCCCTTAATATCAGTAACTGTAAGCTCAATTAAACCATCATCAATAAGAACGGTTGAACCAACGCTTAAATCCTTTGTAATATCTTCATAAGTAACAGCAACTTTTGTGTTGTCACCTACAATATCATCAGTAGTAAGTGTAAAAGTCTGACCAACCTCAAGCTGAACCTTCTTACCGTCAACTAAGTCCTTTGTTCTGATTTCAGGACCCTTTGTATCAAGAATAATAGGAATAGGCGCACCAAGTTCTTCTCTTGCCTGCTTTAAATTTGCAATTCTCTGACCATGTTCCTCATGGTCACCGTGAGAAAAGTTAAGTCTTGCAGCACTTATGCCTGCCTCAATAAGAGCCTTAATTTCTTCAACGCTGTTTGATGCAGGACCTAATGTTGAAACAATTTTAGTTTTACGCATAAATATTCTCCTTTTTACAAAAAACATTTTTATTCACATTATATTTATTTTAACATATCATTGTTTAAATTTCTACACTTTTTTTATGTTTTTACAAAGTTTATACCTAATAATATTTTATCTCCAATTTACTGTAAATATTGCATAAAAAACACTTCCATAAGCAATAAGCTAAAGGAAGTGTCTTTTTAAAATATTTTTTTAATTCTGCTGCATTTCCTCATACTCATCAAGAGTAATCATATCATCACAGCTCTTGCCTGCAGGAATCATAGGGAATACCTTTTCATCTCTGCCAATTTCACATATAATAAGTGCTGGTTTGCCGCAGGCAATAGCACCCTTAATGGCATCATCAACTTCTTCAGGCTTAGTAACATTAAATACCTGAGCCTTATAAGCCTCACCAAGTTTAACAAAATCAGTAGCCTTATCAAGGTTAGTCTGTGAATATCTTGCGTCATAGAATAGATCCTGCCACTGTCTAACCATACCTAAAACATGATTGTTAATAACAACCTCAATGATAGGCACATCATTTGCAACAGCAGTAGCCATTTCAATATGATTCATATAGAAGCATCCGTCACCTGCAATATTAAATACTACCTTATCAGGCTGACCAACCTTAGCACCAATAGCCGCACCAAGACCATAGCCCATAGTACCCAAGCCACCTGAAGTAAGAAAATGTCTGGGATACTTATTTTCAATAAACTGGCAAGCCCACATCTGGTGCTGACCAACCTCAGTTACAATAATTTCCTCGCCCTTACAGATTGCATTAATTCTCTCCATAATGTACTGTGGCTTTAATGTACCGTCATGGTCATATTTTAAAGGATACTTAGTCTTGTATTCATCAACTTCAGCTAACCATTCCTTACGCTCTGTTTTTTCAAGAACTGCATTTAATCTCTTGCATACCTCATCTACATCACCGATAATTGACTGTGCCGTAATAATGTTTTTATTAATTTCAGCCGGGTCAATATCAATATGTAAAACTTTTGCATTTGGTGCAAATTTTTTAAAGTTAGTTGCAACTCTGTCACTGAATCTTGCACCCATAGCAATAAAAAGATCACACTCATTTGCTAAAAGGTTAGAGGTTTTAGTACCATGCATACCAATCATACCCGTATAATTAGGGTGGTCAGAAGGTATAACACCTAAGCCCATTGCAGAGCAGGAAACCGGAATATCCTGACTTTCAACAAACTTAATAATTTCAGCAGAGGCCTCTGAATTAACACAGCCGCCGCCGCAGTATAAAAACGGCTTTTCAGCTGACTTAATAAGTTCAACAGCTGCTGCTAAATCATCTTTTTTAATAGTTTTTACTCTCTTCTCTATTACATAAGGCTCTGCCTTAGTATATTCACACATTGCTCCTGTAACATCCTTGGTAATATCAATAAGCACAGGACCCGGACGACCCTTTCTAGCAATATAAAATGCCTTTCTTACAGTTTCAGCAAGTTTTGTTACATCCTTAACAATAAAATTATGCTTTGTTATAGGCATTGTTACACCTGTAATATCTACCTCCTGAAAGCTGTCCTTACCAAGATACTCTAAGCCTACGTTGCCTGTAATTGCAACCATAGGAATACTGTCCATATAAGCAGTGGCTATACCTGTAACCAAATTACAAGCACCCGGACCGCTTGTAGCAATACAAACACCAACCTTACCTGTTGCTCTGGCATATCCATCAGCAGCATGGGCAGCTCCCTGCTCATGAGAAGTAAGGTAATGCTTAATTTCGTGCTGATGCTTATAAAGAGCATCATATATATTTAAAACAGCACCGCCCGGATAACCAAATACAGTATCAACGCCCTGTTCCTTAAGGCATTCAACCAAAATTTCAGAACCGTTTAATAACATATCTTTCTCCTTCCTTTAATTTAAAACCGCACCCTTGTCAGCAGAGCTTACAAGTCTTGCATATCTTGAAAGATAACCTGTCTTAATTTTAGGCTCAGGAATAACCCAAGACTTTCTTCTTTCCGCAAGCTCCTCATCACTTACATTAACATTAATTTTACCTGCATTAATGTCTATATCAATAATGTCGCCCTCTCTGACTAAACCTATGTTGCCGCCGGCAGCAGCCTCAGGAGAAACATGACCAATACTTGCACCTCTTGATGCACCTGAAAATCTACCGTCTGTAATAAGAGCAACATCCTTATCAAGCTTCATACCTGCAAGGGCAGATGTTGGTGAAAGCATTTCTCTCATACCGGGACCGCCCTTAGGACCTTCGTAAACAATAACTACAACATCACCCTTAACAATCTTACCGCCAAAAATAGCTGCAATAGCTTCTTCCTCAGAGTTGAATACTCTTGCAGGACCGCTGTGCTTTAACATTTCGGGAGCAACGGCACTTCTTTTAACAACACAGCCGTCAGGAGCAATATTACCTCTTAATACTGCAATACCGCCTGTAGTTGAGTATGGATTTTCAACCGTTCTTATAATAGTACCATCAGCACCCTTCTTGTCAGCTATATTTTCACCAACAGTCTTTAATGTACAGGTTGGATTGTCAAGCTCAAGTAAACCAAGTTTATTAATTTCAGCCATTACGGCAGGAATACCGCCAACTTCATTTAATTCTTCAATGTAATTAGAGCCGGCAGGAGCCAAATGACAAAGGTTAGGAGTCTTTGAACTGATTTCATTAGCCATATCAAGATTTAACTCAACACCTGCCTCATGTGCAATAGCAGGAAGATGAAGCATAGAGTTAGTAGAACAGCCAAGAGCCATATCCATAGTTAAAGCATTTCTAAATGCCTTTTCATTCATAATATCCCTAGGCTTTACATTATTTTCAACAAGTTTCATAATCTGCATACCTGCATGCTTAGCAAGACCAATTCTGTCACCGTAAACAGCAGGGATAGTACCATTACCCGGTAAAGCCATACCAATAACCTCTGATAAGCAGTTCATTGAATTTGCAGTATACATACCTGAACAGGAACCACAGCTTGGACAGGATTTGTTTTCAAATTCCTTTAATTCAGCATCATCAATCATATCTGCCTCATAAGCACCAACAGCCTCAAATGTCTTTGAAAGAGATAATTTTTCACAACCCTTGTGACCTGCAAGCATAGGACCGCCTGAGCACACAATAGCAGGAATGTTTAATCTTGCGGCAGCCATAAGCATACCCGGAACAATCTTATCACAGTTAGGAATAAGCACAAGTCCGTCAAAAGCATGAGCGGTAGCCTGACATTCGATGGAATCTGCAATTAATTCTCTTGTAGGAAGAGAATAGTGCATACCAATGTGACCCATAGCAATACCGTCACACACACCGATAGCAGGCACTTCAATAGGAGTACCGCCTGCTGCCAAAATACCTGCCTTAACAGCCTTTGCAATATTATCAAGGTGAATATGGCCCGGAATAATTTCATTCTGGGCGTTTACAACACCAATCAATGGTCTTGATAATTCCTCATCAGTATAGCCCATTGCCTTAAACAATGAACGGTGAGGAGTTTTGTCAGGACCTTTTTTTACTCTGTCACTAATCATTTTTCCTTCCTCCTAATCTTAAAAAGCATACTGCCATCACTTTAAGTGAAGGCAGTACACCATAAATTCATTAAAGATTTTCAATAACCAGCTTACCCATTTCCTTACAGCCAACCTGAGTCATACCTTCGCTCATAATGTCACCTGTTCTGTAACCCTTATTAAGAACCTTAGTTACAGCATCCTCAATACACTTAGCCTCTTCAAGTAAGCCAAAGCTGTACTTTAACATCATTGCGCCTGAAAGTATAGTAGCAATAGGGTTAGCAATGTCCTTACCTGCAATGTCAGGTGCAGAACCATGTACAGGCTCATACATACCAAGACTGCCCTCGCCTAAGCTAGCAGATGGAAGCATACCGATAGAACCTGTCATCTGAGAAGCCTCATCTGATAAAATATCACCGAAAATATTGCCTGTTACAATAACGTCAAATGTAGTAGGTCTCATAATTAACTGCATTGAGGCATTGTCAACATATAAATGGTCAAGCTCAACATCAGGGTAATCCTTAGCAACCTCTAATACAACACTTCTCCAAAGTCTTGATGACTCAAGAACATTCTGCTTATCTACATTGGTAACGTGCTTATTTCTCTTTCTTGCAATTTCAAAGGCAGTTCTTGCAATTCTCTCAACTTCCTTAACTGAATACTGCTCAACGTCATAAGCAGCCTCGCCCATATCAGTCTGCTTTCTGCCCTTTTCGCCAAAGTACATACCGCCTGTAAGCTCTCTTACAACCATAATATCTACACCATCAGCAACAAGCTCAGGCTTTAAAGGACAAGCACCCTTTAAAGCATCGTGTAAAGTTGCAGGTCTTAAGTTAGCATATAAGCCTAAAGCACCTCTTAAACCAAGTAAAGCTCTTTCAGGTCTTTTATCTCCCGGAAGAGTATCCCACTGCCAGCCGCCAACTGCACCAAGAAGTACAGAATCACTTGCCTTACAAACGTCAATAGTTTCCTGTGGAAGTGGCTCGCCGTACTTATCAATAGCACAGCCACCGCCTAATACATATGTATATTCAAATGTGTGACCAAACTTTTCACCAATAGCATTTAATACGTTAATATTCTGCTCCATTACCTCTGGACCGATACCGTCACCTGCTACAACAGCAATTTTATAATTCATTTTATATAACCTCTTTTCAAATAACTAAACTATTTTAAACCCAACTTAACCTTAGTCTGTTCAATTAAACCGCCAACCTTAAACATTTCCTGCATAAACTCAGGGAAAGGCTCAGCCTGATATGTTTCATTTTTAGTGTGATTTGTTATAACACCTGTGTTAAAATCAACTTCAACAACATCACCCATATCAATCTTTTCAGCAGCCTCTTCACATTCAAGAATAGGTAAACCGATATTAATGGCATTTCTGTAGAAAATTCTTGCAAATGTCTTTGCAATTACACAGGAAACACCGCTTGCCTTAATGGCAATAGGTGCGTGTTCTCTTGAAGAGCCGCAGCCAAAGTTCTTTTCAGCAACAATAATGTCACCTTCCTTAACATTTTCTGCAAACTTAACTGTTGAATGAATTGCATCCTCCATACAGTGAGCAGCAAGCTCTTTAGGGTCAGATGAATTCAAATATCTTGCAGGAATAATAACATCTGTATCTATATTATCACCATATTTAAAAACTGTTCCTTTTGCGTTCATTTCTCGCTACCTCCTTATACGTTTGCAGGGTCTGTAATCTTTCCTGTAAGAGCTGATGCAGCAGCAACAGCAGGACTTGCTAAATAAACGAAAGATTCAGGATGACCCATACGTCCTATAAAGTTTCTGTTTGTTGTGGATAAAGCCTTTTCTCCCTTGGCAAGTATACCCATATGTCCTCCAAGACATGGACCACAGGTAGGAGTTGAGAATACACAGCCTGACTCAACAAAAATCTTAGCAATACCCTCTTCAATACACTGAAGATATATATTCTGAGTACCCGGAAGAATAATAACTCTAAGCTTAGGATTAACCTTCTTGCCTTCAAGAATCTTAGCTGCAATTCTTAAGTCGTCCATACGTCCGTTAGTACAGGAACCTATAACAACCTGATCAATTTCAAGATTCTTACATTCCTCATCATCTACAGTTCTTGTGTTTGAAGGAAGGTGAGGGAATGAAACAGTAGGACGAAGTGTTGAAAGGTCAATTTCATAAACCTCATCGTATTCAGCATCTTCATCAGCCTCAAATACTGTATATTCCTTATTAAGCTCCTTATTGTAATGCTCCTTAACATACTCAAGAGTTTTTTCATCTACAGGGAAAATACCGTTCTTTCCGCCTGCTTCAATAGCCATATTTGCAATAGTAAATCTGTCATCCATTGAAAGGTACTGTAAACCGTCACCCACAAATTCCATTGACTTGTATAATGCACCGTCAACACCAATCATACCTATAATATGTAAAATAATATCCTTACCGCTTATCCATTCGGCAGGCTTATTCTTTAAAACAAACTTTAATGCGGCAGGCACCTTAAACCATGCAACACCTCTTGCCATACCAACAGCCATATCTGTTGAGCCAACACCTGTTGAAAAAGCGCCTAAAGCACCATAAGTACAAGTATGAGAGTCAGCACCAATTACAACATCACCCGGTACAACAATACCTGCTTCAGGAAGAAGACAGTGTTCAATACCCATCTGACCTACTTCAAAATAATTCTTTACACATTTGTCATATGCAAATTCTCTTACCATTTTGCAGTGTTCAGCTGACTTAATGTCCTTGTTTGGTGTAAAATGATCAGGTACAATAGATACCTTATTCTTGTCAAAGACTTCTTTAACACCTATTTTCTGAAATTCTTTAATAGCAACAGGAGTTGTAACATCGTTGCCATGTACAATGTCAAGCTTAGCTTCAATAAGCTGACCAGCCTTAACAGACTCAAGACCTGCATGAGCCGCTAAAATTTTTTGAGTCATAGTCATACCCATAGTAGTTATCCTCCTAATAATTTTATTATTTTACACTTATAAAAATTGTTTAAACTTCTTTTCAATATCCTTAATAAGTTTATACTCAATAGAATCCACAAGAGCAGTCCAGCTTGCCTCAATAATATCCTTTGAAACACCAACCGTAGTCCAACTGTCATTGCCGTCAGAGGATTCAATAAGTACCCTTACCTTAGATGCTGTAGCAGAATTACTGTCTAATACTCTAACCTTGTAATCCGTAAGATGTACTTCCGAAAGGTTAGGATAAAAGACTTCAAGAGCCTTTCTAAGAGCCTTGTCAAGAGCATTTACAGGACCCTCTCCCTCTGCCGCAGTTATTTCAGTCTTACCGTCAACGCAAACCTTAATCATTGCAGCAGCAGTCTGAGTATCCGTAACAGCAGGATGCTCACCTATAATCTTAAAGGTTTCAAGCTCAAAGAATGGCTTATACTTACCAAGTTCTTTTCTGATTACAAGCTCAAAGCCGCCTTCTGCACCTTCAAACTGATAACCCTCATACTCAAGCTCTTTAAGCCTGTCAATTATTTTGGTAGTTTCCGGGGAGTTCTTTTCAATATTAGGCGCTATTTTCTGTATCATAGAGAGAATTGTAGTTCTGCCTGCAACCTCGCTTGTAAGGAATTTTCTTTCATTACCCACAAGAGTAGGGTCAATATGTTCAAAGCTCTTAGGATTTTTACATACACCGTCAACATGCATACCACCCTTATGGGCAAATGCCGTTTTACCTACAAAGGGCTCTCTGTCATTAAGTTTAAGGTTAGCAATTTCACTTACTTCCCTTGCTATGTGAGTAAGCTTTATCATATTTTCATCAGGTATACACTTATAATCAAGCTTTACCTGTAAATCAGGTATAACAGTTGAAAGATTTGTATTTCCGCATCTTTCGCCAAAGCCTGTCATTGTGCCCTGAACGTGCCTTGCCCCTGCCTTTACTGCCATAACGGAATTAGCAACAGCCAAGCCGCAGTCGTTATGGGCATGAACGCCAACCACAACATCAAACTTGTCTGCAACAGTCTTTGTTATTTCATAAATTTCATCAGGAAATGTACCGCCGTTTGTATCACAAAGACAAAGACAATCAGCCCCTGCCTGAACAGCAGCATCAAGGGTCTTTAGAGCATATTCTGCATTGTTCTTATAGCCGTCATAAAAATGCTCTGCATCAAATACTACCTCCTTACCCTGTTCTTTAAGGTAAAGAATAGTATCGTAAATCATTTCAATATTTTCCTGAAGGGTAGCATTGATTATATCCGTAACATGAAAGTCCCAGGACTTACCAAATATAGCAACAGTATTTACACCTGCCCCCAGTAAAGCCTGAACATTTCCATCCTCTGAGGGTGAAATGCCACGTCTTCTTGTACTTCCAAAGGCAGCAATTTTAGTATTTTTAAGCTCTATTGACCCAATACGTTCAAAAAAATCCAAATCCTTGGGGTTTGATCCTGGATTGCCTGCCTCAACATAGCCGACACCAAGCTCATCAAGGGCTTTAACTATTTTTATTTTGTCCTCTACACTAAAAGATACACCCTCAGCCTGTGCTCCATCTCTTAATGTAGAGTCAAAAATGGTTATATTTTCCACAATTTGCCTCCGTTAAATTTAGGGGCGCCCAAAGGACGCCCGCCATATTATATAACTAATGTTTAATTCATAATTATAATTAGTTGTTAATAAGTTTATCTTCGCCATTCCAGCTGTAAAGCTTTCTGATTTCCTCGCCAACCTTCTCAGATGGATGCTCAGCAGCTAACTTTCTCATAGCCTTAAAGTGTACCTGGCTGCCTGCTGAAGACATATCTAATAAGAAGTCCTTAGCAAATGTACCATCCTGAATATCAGAAAGGATCTTCTTCATAGCCTTCTTAGTATCCTCAGTTATAATCTTAGGACCTGTTATGTAGTCACCATACTCAGCAGTATTTGAAATAGAATATCTCATACCTGCAAAGCCTGACTGATAAATTAAGTCAACAATTAACTTCATCTCGTGAATACACTCAAAGTAAGCATTTCTTGGGTCATAGCCTGCTTCGCAAAGTGTTTCAAAGCCTGCCTGCATAAGAGCACAAACACCACCGCAAAGAACAGCCTGCTCACCAAATAAGTCAGTTTCAGTTTCAGTTCTGAATGTAGTTTCAAGAACACCTGCTCTTGCACCACCGATTGCTAATGCATAAGCTAAAGCAATATCAAGAGCCTTGCCTGTTGCATCCTGTTCAACAGCTACTAAACAAGGAACGCCCTTGCCAACCTGATATTCACTTCTTACAGTATGTCCGGGACCCTTTGGAGCGATCATTGTTACATCAACATCCTTTGGTGGCTTAATGCAGCCAAAGTGAATATTGAAACCGTGAGCAAACATTAACATATTGCCTGCCTCAAGGTTTGGCTCGATGTCCTTCTTGTACATATCAGCCTGTAACTCATCGTTAATAAGAATCATAATAATATCAGCCTTCTTAGCAGCCTCAGCAGCAGTATAAACCTTAAAGCCCTGCTCTTCAGCTCTCTTCCAAGACTTGCTGCCCTCATATAAACCAATGATTACATCACAGCCTGACTCCTTAGCATTTAAAGCATGAGCATGACCCTGTGAACCATAACCGATTACAGCGATTGTCTTGCCTTCAAGTAAGCTTAAATTACAATCTTCCTGATAAAAAATTCTTGCATCTGACATTTTTAATTGCCTCCTAAAAATAAATTAAAAATTAAAAGTTAAATATGTATACGCAGCCATAAATAATTTCCGCCGCAGTATAAGCTTAATTAATGTGATATTACCATTCTTCCCTACTCTTTCTGATAGGGTTGTTGCCTCTGCAAAGACCTGTAAGTCCTGTCCTTACAACCTCTTTGATGCCATAGCTTTCCATCAAGGCTTCAAAGGCTTCAATCTTGCTTGGCTTACCGGTAATTTCAATAGTAAGGGTTTCACTTGCAACATCAATAATATTAGCTCTGTAAATATCAACCATACTTGCTATTTCTGACCTCTGCTGAGGCTTTGCACTAACCTTTATTAAAGCAAGCTCTCTGAAAACTCCATGGTCAGTATGTAATTCAACTACTCTGATTACATCAACAAGTTTTTCAACCTGCTTTATAATCTGATCAATAGTCATATCATCACAATCTACCTGTACTGTTATTCTTGAAATATTTGCATCTTCCGTAACACCGACACTAAGTGTTTCAATGTTGTAGCCTCTTCTTGAAAAAAGACCGCAAACTCTGTTAAGCACACCTGCCTGATTATCTACAAGAATAGATATAATATGTCTGTTCATTTGCTCCTTCCTTTCTTTAAAGCATTATTGACTAATTATAAACCAAAACAATGATTTATTCAACAAAGTATTTGTTAATATTTAAAAAAATACTATTTTTTTAATATAAAAAAATCCCTGACTTATTAAAGTCAGGGACGAATTATCGTGTTACCACCCTAGTTCAAGCATACATTGCTGCACACTCCTCATCAGGTTCAATCAAACCTTTTGCCTGTAACGGGGCACCCGTTCCACCCATACTTTTATAATTAATTTCCGAGGGAAAGCTCCTGAGTGATGGACAAAATTCATAATCTGCCGCCTTCCAGCCTAGGACAGCTCTCTGTAAGATTAAGACGAATATTGTCTGTATCTCAATCAACGCAATAAATATTGATTAGTGAATATTGTATCAGACAATTTAATTTTTGTCAATAGTTTTATAAAATATTTTTGTTAAAGTGTTGAAAACAAACTTAAATAAATAAATGCTCAATAACACATATAAGTAGGAAACAGAGTTTCCTTATACAAAACTGCATATAAGAACATAAGCAACAGTATAGTAAAAATATTAGTATCTGTTTCACTTTTCTCTTTTAAAAATCGGTTCAATGACAGCACGAAAATAACAATCTAATTCTTCAGGCTTATGTTTTTTCTTATTTTTCAGCCACCATAAAACCATTTCAACAAAACTACCGGAAATGTGATTGACAAGAAAATCTTGCGGCAAATCCAAATTCTCTACACTTATGTGATTAACAACCTGCGTCAATATCAATTCATTTAAGCTGTCCTTAAAATAACGGAGAAAAATCTCACTGCTTTCACAGGAAAGCAGCCCCAAAATATTATTATCGTTTTCTTTCAAATGCTGTAAAAGATGACAAAAAACAGATTGCGGAGCAGCTTCCTTTGAATATAAACCGTGCGTATGAGACCTATCCATAGTACTATCAATGATATGTCCGAACAATTCCTTACAGACAGATTTCAGCAATTCATCTTTGGTTTCAAAGTGAGCATAAAAAGTACTTCTTCCTACATTCGCTGCATCAATTATCTCCTGTACCGTTATTTTCTCATAACGCTTAGTTTCTAGCAGCGTCGTAAAAGCTGAAAAAATAGCTTGTCTTGTTTTAATTTGCCGTCTATCCATAACACTTCCTCCGTACAATTTCATTGTTTTGTTCGATAACATACAATATAACTGATTTGGTTATTGATATGAAAAACCCATTTCAATATACTAAATACAGAACAAGATATATCTTATCATATACATTGTATCATAATTATTTTTATTAGTCAATGGTACGGATTTAGGAGGTTTTGGACTATGTTTAAAAAAATCAATGATTTTCTCTCAGATATTCCTATGACGATTGTAGGTGGCGTGTTCTTAGTAATTAGCCTTATACTGTCACTTACGGGGAGCAAAATATCTATTGATCCCGCTTGGGTAACAGTAGTTATTTGCGGTGTCCCACTGTTGTATCTTTCTATTTGGCGGATTATTTACAATCACGGTATCAGTAAAATTTCTTCAGCCCTTTTGATTTGCATTGCTATGATAGCAGCCATAGCCATTGGCGACTTATTTGCCGCAGGTGAAGTTGTTTTTATTATGGCAATCGGAGCAATTTTAGAGGAAAAAACAACCGAAAGAGCAAAAAAAGGGTTAAAAAAGCTTATCAGCCTTACCCCACAACAAGGACGTAGGATAAAAGATGGCAAAGAAGAAATGATACCGGCAGAGGAAATCAAGCAGAAAGACATTCTGCGTGTTCTTCCCGGCGAAACAATTCCTGTTGACGGAGATATTATTGAGGGAACGACCTCCGTTGACCAATCTATTATGACAGGGGAATCATTGCCTGTCGATAAGACTGTAGGGGACAGTGTTTTCTGCGGCACAATCAATCGTTTTGGAACAATAGAAATTCGTGCATCAAAAGTAGGTGAGGACAGTTCTTTGCAAAAGCTTATTAAAATGGTAGAAGAAGCAGAGAATAAAAAAGCGCCTATGGCTCGTATTGCAGACAAAGCGGCAAGCTGGCTAGTACCTGTGGCGCTGCTTATTGCAATCCTTACTTTGATTGTAACAAAAGATATTGTCCGAGCAGTAACAGTACTTGTTGTATTTTGCCCTTGTGCGTTGGTACTTGCTACACCCACAGCGATTATGGCAGCAATCGGACAAGCTACAAAGCACGGAGTCATTATCAAATCAGGTGAAGCGCTTGAAAAAATGGGCAAGGTTGATACGGTTGCCTTCGATAAGACCGGCACGCTTACAAATGGAAATCTCGTAGTAAAAGATATTTATCCGTTTACAAATGATATAGATAAAACTTTGCTTCTACGCCTCATCGCTTCTGCCGAAAGTTACTCTGAACACCCTCTTGCAAAAGCCATTACTGCTTATGCGAAAGCGGAAAATATGGAACTGTTTGAAGTTGAAGATTTTCATATGCTCCCCGGCAAGGGAATTTCAGCTGTAATCAACGGCAAAAGATTGTTCTGCGGCAATACATATTATTTAATAGAACAGGGAATAGTAATTGATAATATTGCAGAACAGATACTTGAACAATACAGAGGCGAAGGAAAAGCGGTAATTCTTATAGCTGATACCGAAAAACTTCTCGGGGCAGTAACACTCTCTGATACGCTGCGTGCCACAGCGGCAGATATGATTGAACGATTGAACAAAATCGGAACACACGCCGTCTTGCTTACAGGTGACCATAAGCAGACAGCTGAATATTTCGCGAAACAGGTCGGTATTACAGATATTCACACAGAACTTCTGCCCGAGCAGAAAGTTTCTGAAATTGTTGCATTGCAGGAAGCAGGCAAAACAGTTTGCATGATTGGAGACGGCGTAAACGACGCACCTGCACTCAAAACCGCTAATGTCAGTGTTGCTATGGGAGCGATGGGAAGCGATATAGCAGTAGAAGCGGCAGACATTGCTCTAATGAGCGATGATATAGCCAAAATACCATATTTGAAACGATTATCTAATGCATGCGTAAAAACAATCAAGTTTAGTATTTCATTATCTCTCCTCATTAATTTTGTTGCAATTACTTTGTCGCTTTTAGGACTACTTACACCAACAACAGGAGCACTCGTACATAATGCAGGATCTTGTCTTGTTGTATTGATAGCAGCACTATTATATGACCGAAAATTTGAATAAATTATTATAAAAATGCAGAGCCGATGAGCTTTCAAGATTTAAATCTTAAAACCATCGGCTCTATACTTTTATAAATTATAAGTAAAAAGGTATACAATAAATAAAAATATCATATATAT
>CABVEG010000012.1 GCA_902497185.1 uncultured Eubacteriales bacterium
CAATGTTCTAATTCTTTCGCTATCACTGCGACAGCTTATTTAGTATATCACAGCTTTTAGCTTTTGTCAAGAACTTTTTTGACTTTTTTGTAAGTTTTTGTTCTTTATTACTGTTGGCTTAAATACATTCCTCAACAGCAAATAGAAGTATAACATAAGTTATGACCTTTGTCAACACTTATTTTACATTTTTTTATTCTAATTTTTACAGTTCTTTACTTTTTTCCTTTTTGTACTTTATAAAGCTATCAAAAGTTTCAGTACTATAGTTGATTATAAGCTCTTTAGGAAATTCAGCTTCATCCAAAAGTCTTTCGCATCTTTCAAAATTACCTATATAAGTGTGATAATGAGAATCACTGCCTAAAATTACAGGCATAATCTGTCTTTTACACTCTTTTAATATATCTATAGCGATTTTCTCTCCTCCCGAACGTCCATTATCCGGATTAAATGATGCATTATTAATTTCCAAAAGAGTTTGCGTATCTCTTGCAGTTGCTACAACCTTTCTTATGTTAATAGGATACCTTGGATCTCCCGGATGACCTATAATATTTACAAAAGGATTATTCATTGTATTTACAAGAGCTGCTGTATTTTCCTCCTCTGTTCCGGGACTTATACACGGCAAATGAAGGCTTGCAATAGCTATATCAAGACTTTTTATTATTTTCTTTCTTATGGATTTATCAAGTTTACCCTCATAATCCATAATATTAAACTCAATACCCCTGAAAATTCTCACTCCTTCAATATATTCAGGCACAATTTTTAAATTAAGAAAATGGAGAGCTCCGCATGAGCCAGGCATACATGGAGCATGATCAGTCATCCCCAAATACTCTATACCTATGGATGCAGCATAGTGAGCATTTTCAGTAATTGTGCTATAGGCATGTCCGCTTGAAACAGTGTGAGTATGCATATCTATTTTATATTTTGACATTTTATATCAGCCTTTCTATTAATTGTTAGTATACAAATCCGTATAAATGTTTTATAATTAAGTTAATAAATATGGGCAAGGAGGTTTAACAATGAAATCCTACAGAAATGAAACAGTAGTTATCGAAAAAGTATACAGTGTAAAATGTAACTGTTGCGGAAAAGAAATTGCATCAGATAAGTATGGATATACCTCCGATTATTTATCTGTAAACAAAAGATGGGGTTACAACAGCAGTTTCGATAATGAAAATCACAGCTTTGATATATGCGAAGATTGCTATAAAAATATTATAAAAAATTTTAAAATTCCAATAGCAAAAAATTAATCCTCACTCCTACAGCTGAGAGTAAAAAAGTCAGTTACTGCTGCCTTATTCTTTTTAAGCACTTTACAGCATTCATTAATTGTAGCTCCTGTTGTGTAAATGTCATCTATAATAAGTATATTTTTACCTTCTACAGAAACACCCTTTTTAAGAGAAAAAGCTCCTTTTATTTCCTTTCGTCTTTCTTCTCCTCCAAGACGGTTTAATGCTCTTGTATTAATCCGTCTTTCAAGAAGGGGCTTATATTCAGTACCAATAGCCTTTGCCACCATTTTTGCAAGTATTTCAGATTGATTGTAACCTCTGTTTTTTAACCTTTTATGGTGAAGAGGTACCGCCGTTATATAGTCAAAATCCATATCAGCAATAACATAATCAAGAGCATAATCAGCCATGGCTTTTCCAAAAAATTTGCCATAGCTGTATAGCCCTTTATATTTAAAATTCATTATCCCTTTACGTACAGCATCCTTATATTCAAATACGGAATTTCCTCTGTCAAAATACCGTCTTACACTGTTACATGTTCTGCATTTACCATTGTGATAGATTATTCTGCCGCAAATTTTACATCTTTTATGTTCTTTTGTTTCAAAATCACATTCGCATTTACTGCAAAGCCATTTCTTTTCAAATTTAAGTATTTCATTACAGGATATACACCTATTAGGGTATATTATTGAAATAACTTTATTAATTATTTTCTTCAGTACTCTCATCTTTTTCCGTATTATATTTTCTGAAAATCTCCATAAATTCTTCGCCTGAAATATTTTCTCTCTCATAGAGGAACATTGCTATTTCCTCTAAAGCAGCTTTATTTTCAATAAGCATTGACTTTGCTTTTTGGTGACACTCTTTAATAATAGCAAGCACCTCATTATCAAGTTCAGCTACTGTACTTTCACCCACAATAGCCACCTTATCACCTGAAAGATACTTATTCTGTACACTTTCAAGTGCCATCATATCAAATTTGTCACTCATACCATAAAGACTTATCATATTTCTTGCAAGATTTGTAGCCATTTCAATATCATTGCTTGCACCTGTTGTAATGGAACCAAATTCAATTTCTTCTGCACTTCTGCCCGCAAGATAAACCACAATTTTTGCAATAATTTCGTCCTTGCTCATAAGATAGCGTTCTTCCTCCGGCATCTGCATAGTATAGCCAAGAGAGCCCATTGTTCTGGGAATAATGGTAATTTTCTGAACAGGCTGTGCATTTTTCTGCAAAGCAGCAGCCAATGCATGGCCAACCTCATGAAAAGCAACAATTTTCTTTTCATTATCAGACATAATTCTATCTTTTTTCTCCTTGCCTGCAATAACCACTTCAACAGATTCCATTAAATCCTCCTGAAGCACCATATTTCTGCCAAGTCTTACAGCTCTTAATGCTGCCTCATTTACTATATTAGCAAGATCAGCACCACTTGCGCCGCTTGTGGCAAGGGCAATTTTTTCAAGATCAATATCAGGTCCTTTCTTTACATTCTTAATATGGACCTCAAGAACTGCAATCCTACCTCTTAAATCCGGATTTTCAACAATAATTCTTCGGTCAAAACGTCCCGGTCTTAACAAAGCCTTGTCAAGTACCTCAGGTCTGTTTGTGGCACCTAAGATAACAACACCCTTTGATGAATCAAAGCCGTCCATTTCAGACAACAGCTGATTAAGAGTCTGGTCATTGGAGCCAAAGCGATTATCTCTCTTTTGACCCACAGCATCAAGCTCATCTATAAATACTATACACGGAGCATTTTCCTGTGCACTCTTAAAAAGCTCACGAACTCTTGATGCACCTACACCAACAAACATTTCTTCAAAATCAGAACCGGAAAGACTCATAAATGTTACATTAGCCTCACCTGCAACAGCTCTTGCAAGAAGAGTTTTACCTGTACCCGGAGGTCCTACAAGGAGGGCACCCTTTGGCTGCTTTGCACCTATTTTTTTATACTTTTCAGGATTGTGAAGAAAGTCTATGATTTCATTTAAGGATTCCTTAGCCTCATCCTGACCTGCAACATCAGCAAATGTAACACCGGTTTCCTTTTCCATATAAACCTTTGCGTTAGACTTACCCATCGCACCTGCACCCATTTTGCCCATTGTAAACTTCATAATAAGCATAAAGCCTAAATACATAATAATAAGAGGCAATATCCAGCTTGTAAAGAAAGAAATAATAGGCGAATTATACTGAATAGGTGAATAAAAATCAACATTATGCTCTCTTAATATAGGCACAAGCTCATCATAACTTACCTTGCCTACATAAAACTTATCACTGCCTGCAACAAGTTTCTTGTCATTTTCCTCAAGTTTATCAGCATAAGGATAAACAACCAGTTTATCTGATCTGAATTCAACTTTTTCTACCTTATCCTGTTCAACCCAGTTAACAAACTCACTGTAATTAAGCTCACTTTGAGTTCTTAAAGCCATAGTTGTTGTAACAAGATTAAACAAAAATGTAAGTCCAAGAGAAACAATAAGTATTCTGAGAAAAATTTTAGAATCGGAGTTTCCCTTGTCTGATTTACCTTCATTATTTATATTATCATTATTGCGGTTATCATTTTCCATATATAAACCTCCTTTTTTATTTCTATTTTATAACAATAACCGCTAATTTACAACAAAAAATAAATCTTTTTATAAATTTTTAATAATTGCCCCCTGATAATAATGATATAGAATATCACTGTAGCTTTTTCCATTGTTAGCCATATAACAGGCACCGTATTGGCTCATACCCACACCGTGACCATAGCCCTTTGTTGTAATTGTAACGTTATCCCCATTTATATTAATATCAAATGATGTTGATTTTAATCCTAAAATTTTCCTTATATCATTTCCAGTATAGTTTTTACCTTTAACAGTTACAGATTTTACATAGCCTGCATCTGTTTTTTCTTTTATAACGACATCTGTACCACCGAATATCTCAGCAAACCTTGTTTTTGAAAGAACTACTAAATCACTGTAATAAGGAGAAAGTTCATCCCCCTCTGATCTGACGCTTGTAAGATATGGAAGCGTTTGAGTCCATACATTTTGACAATCCTCTGTATAGCCGTTTGTTGTAGAGCAAAAAGCAGCAAGTATAGGTTCATTGTCATACTCAAGTATTTGACCTGCTGTTGCATATACGTCTGTCTTTATTTTATTATAGTTTTCATCAAAGTTACTTCCCCATCGCTTTTGCATTATATCCACACCAATATAAGCCTGTGCAATATCTTCATATTTAATATTAGGATTGGCTTTTATCTGTCTTATTGCATAAGTTCTTGCCGCAACCGCCTGTGCCTTTAATGCTTCATGAGGAAAATTTACAGGCATTTCACCGGCAACCACTCCTATAACATACTCCTCAAGTTCTCTGTTAATCTCAATATTTTCTTTCTTTACACTCTCTGTTTTTTCTTCTATTATACTGCAAACAGGCATAACCTGTCCCTCACTTACGGCAACAGGAATAAAAACAGATGTAATTAATATACCCACACAAATAATCTTTTTCAAAAAAACACCCCTATACATTTATTCTCTTTATGTTACAGCCTACAGCAGAAAGCTTCTTTTCAATAAATTCATAACCCCTGTCTATATAATGAATATTGCCTATTTCAGTATCCCCCTCTGCTGAAAGCGCCGAAATAACAAGAGCAGCCCCCGCCCTAAGGTCAGTAGCCTCAACTTCCGCACCAACTAAGGTTTCAACTCCTCTTACAATGGCTGTCCTACCTTCAACTGTTATATTTGCCCCCATTTTTATAAGTTCCCCTATATGCATAAAACGATTTTCAAAAACAGTTTCATTTACCACACCTGTTCCAATTCCTCTTGTCATAAGTGCCGTAAACTGTGCCTGCATATCAGTAGGAAATCCGGGATAAGGCATAGTTTTAATATCCGTATTTACAACATTTCCCTCAGAAAAAACCTTTACACTGTTTTGCATTTCCTCTACGTCTACTTCCATTTCTCTTAATTTTAGTATAACAGGCTTAATGTGATCATTTGTAATATTGTTTATTATACATTCTCCTCCCGTAGCGGCAGCAGCAAGCATAAATGTACCTGCCTCAATTCTGTCAGGAATAACACTGTGCTCCACACCTTTAAGAGAATCTACACCTTCTATAACAATAGTATCACTTCCCGCACCCTTTATATTTGCCCCTGCCTTATTTAAAAAGTCCGCTAAGTCTACTATTTCAGGTTCTATGGCACAATTACTTATTACAGTTACGCCCTTCGCAAGAACAGCTGAAAGTATAATATTTTCAGTTGCTCCAACACTTGGAAAATCCAGATAAACCTCCCCACCATTAAGATATTTTGAATACACATTAATTATTCCTCCCTCAAGGCATAATTCTGCCCCTAAAGCACTAAAGCCCTTTAAATGAAGATCCACGGGACGTTGTCCTATATTACAGCCACCCGGCATAAACATTAAAGCCTTATTAAACCTGCCAAGCAAGGCACCTACCAGCAAAAAAGAAGCACGAATATCCTTTACCTTATCACTTGGTAATTTATTTTCAATATTTGAACAATTAACTCTTATTTCTCCATCAAACTCTACATCTGCCCCATAGTATTTAAGCAAATCTACCATTGTATAAACATCCCTTAATTTTGGAACATTATTAATAACACAAGTATCCGAAATAAGAAGTGTAGCAGCAAGTATCGGAAGAACAGAATTTTTTGAACCTGATATATTAATTGTGCCATTTATTTTATTTCCGCCCTTAATAACAAGTTTTTCCATTACAAAACCCCCGAAGCAAATTAATTATTTTTTTCATTAATAGTATTACCCTGCAACGTATAAGAAAACCTTGAAATTAAAGGCAAAATAAAAAACACCCAAATCCTAAGATTCAGGTGTTTTAATTCACTGCTTAATTAACATACGCAACATAAATCACTGTAAAGACAGTCAAACTTTTCCTTTTCCTCAGTAGTCATATAATCTCCATATTTGCTTATACCATTACCAAGAAAAGCAGTTGCCGTCTTTTTAGTTACCTCATTGTTAAGCCATGCCTTGACACAAACATAAGCTCCTTCAACATTACCAATGTTTTCAAGCATATTAATATATGCTCTCTGCATTTCTTCATCAGCAATATCAATAGCAAGATATTTTTCACAGGCATCAATAGCCTTTAAGGCATAATTAAACTTTGTATAGCCAGAAAAATCAAAAAGCATACTATTGCACTTTGCATAAATTTTTAAGTCCTCTTTCTCCATTTTAAATATTGGGTCAAGAGCCATTTTATCAGTTAATTTTTCAACATTATTCTTGAGAGCCTTAGCTCCGCTTTCTATTACTCTTTTAAATTCTTTTTCATATTTACTCATAATACATACCCCATTTTCTAATGAAAACTACAAGCAGTGATTTTGTAGTATAAACTTTGTTAATTTATCTACAATGCCATTATACTACCTTTTGTCAAAAAAAACAACCAAAAAAGCCATTTGTAATATTTCTGAAATCTAGTACAATTTAACAAAAGCTTAATACTTTTTTGTTAAATGTGCATATTTTAAAGTCCAAGTTATGTGCAAGATTAACATATCTCCCATAACTTAAAACCTATACAGCTTAAAAACATCAAAAAAATGGTGTAATTGATTAAAATTTTCATCAATTACACCATAGTAATTACTTACTTATATATTCCATAATCTTTGAAATTATTGTTGCAGCCTCTGCTCTTGTTGTATTATCCTTAGGTGCAATACCCTCACCCTTACCATTTACAATACCTGCATCAACCATAGCCGCTAAACTTTCTACCGCATAAGGAGAAATTTCTGCCTTATCATTAAACTTATCAAGGATGCCGCTGTCACCTTTAATTTCAGCATCAAGGTTATATTCAACAGCCTTCTTTGCCAATATCATCATATCCTGCCTTGTAATAAAACCCTTAGGATTAAATGAACCGTCAGGATTACCTGTAGCAATTCCCATATCCTTAGCTATTGAGCAGGCATTTGCATAATAAGCTCCGCTTTCAACATCAGTAAATGTACCTGTACCGGCATTTGATATATCTATATCCATACTTCTTAAAAGCATAATCAGGAAGTCTGCTCTTGTTACATTATTTTGTGGCTTAAATGTACCATCAGGATAACCGTTTATAACACCATTAGTTGCTAAACCAATAATAAAATCGTGAGCCCAAAAATCTTCTTCAACATCAGTAAATGAAATTACTGATATAGGTGTTTCAGTATCATTTCCGCCAATTACAACAGCCGTAGTAGCTTCAACAGCTGCCTCCGTTGTTGTTGTTACAGATGAAGATGAACCTCCGCCTGAGTCGCCTGATGAACCGGAGCCTCCGCTTGAAGTCTTTGTGGTTGTTTCAACAGTTGTTTCCATATTAGCAGTTGTTGTTTCTGTATCAGGCTCAGGATCAACTGAAGAGCCGCCGCCTATTGTCACACTTGTGTTATTAATACTAAAGGAAAGTTTTTGAGGACCGTTTTCAGCATCATTATATCCACCAAAAACTTCATTCATTGAAATTTCTGATGTGCCCTCTGCTATTGCCTTAAACTTCATTCTAAGTAAAGTACCTGTACCCTCATAATTTACAGGTACACCATTAACAGAATCATTAATTAAGTTAGCACACTTAATTCTTCCAAGTTCTCCTGCCTTAGTTTTGCCATCAGCTCTACCAAGATAATCTTCATCACCTGAATTAGGTACAAAATTAATTCTTTCATTTACATGTACAAATGAAAAAACAGAATAATTAACACCATTTGAATCAGTATACATAATCAAATCATTAGGTATGTCGTCAACCTCACATTGAAGAGCCTGCAGCTTGGTTGCATCAAAGTCAACATAGCACTGCATACTGCTGTAGCCTACAGGATTATCAGTAACCTTAAAGTCTGCATAAAAAATATCGCCAACCTGTACATCACCACTGCTTAATTCACAATCAATGGAAACAGTTTCCTGACCAAATGCCAGTGACTGAAACGAAAATACCATTGTGGCAGCAAGCATACCTGCCAAAAGTTTTTTCAACATAAAAAATACCTCCTAAATAAATAATATATTACAGTATAACACAACATTTTATATTTTTCAACGGCTTATTCCAAAGTAACAGGATTTTCAGCTTCCTTGCGCATCATATCCAACTCCTCAACAGTATGAGTAACCTTAAGCTTAATAATCTGCTGTGGATGTGGAGCCTCAATTATTCTCTCTCCCTCATCATTATACATTTCTTCTATAGTCATTTCAAAAACATCACCATCGTGTCTTAAAAACTCCACCTTATCTCCTACAACAAACTTATTTCTCTGCTCAATGGTTGCAAAGCCTGTTTTGCTGTCATAGTCAAGCACCATACCTATAAAGTCATAGGTTCTTATATAAGAGCTTGTGGTATATATCTGCTCCTCCTGATTAGGCTTGCCATAGTAGAAGCCTGTTGTAAAGCCTCTGTAGCTTGCCTTTGAAACTTCCCTGACATAATATTCCTTTTTGCTTTCATAAAGAGCAGGGTCTTTTAAATAATCATCTATAGCCTCTCTGTAGGCTCTTATCACAGTGCCCACATAAAAACAAGTCTATTTTAAGACTCATAATACCTGCATTAATAAGGTCAGGAATATGCTCAATCATACACAAATCCTTTGAATTAAAAATATAAGTACCTCTTTCATCTTCGACTATAGGCATATATTCATTAGGTCTTGTTTTTTCGGTTACGTAATACTGCCATCTGCAGGGATGAGAGCAGGCTCCTTTGTTTGCATCTCTTCCACTTAAATAATTACTTAAAAGGCATCTGCCGCTATAGCTTATACACATTGCACCGTGAACAAAAGCCTCAATTTCCAAATCTTCAGGTATATTTTCAGATATACCCTTTATTTCATTAATTGAAAGCTCTCTCGCCATAACGATTCTTGTTGCGCCAAGATTTTTCCAGAACAATGCAGTGTGATAATTTGTGTTGTTAGCCTGTGTACTTATATGGATGTCCATATTGGGTACAGTTTCCCTTGCAACAGCAAATACACCCGGATCAGCAACAAGTATCGCATCAACACCAATTTCTTCAAGCTCCTTTAAATAAGAAGGTAAATTTTTGAAATCCTCATTATGGGCAAATATATTGCAGGTAACATAAACCTTTGCACCATGAGAGTGAGCAAATTCAACTCCCTCCTTCATTTGATCATAGTCAAAGTTTTTAGCTTTTGCCCTTAAGCCGAAACTTGTACCACCTAAATATACTGCATCAGCACCATATAAAACAGCAATTTTCAGTTTTTCCAAATCCCCCGCAGGGGCAAGCAATTCAATTTTTTTATTCATAGTATCAATCCTCTAGCTTTTCTATAAGAGCAACCCCGTCACCAACAGTCAGTATGGAAGTTCTCAACTTGCTGTTATGGGTAATTTCCTGTAAAAATTCATTTAATCTTTTATGAATTGTCCTCTGTCGTCTTGGTATTTCAAAGTAATCCTGTGCTACTCTTCCATCCTGTAAAATATCGTCAGCCATTATTACTCCACCAACCTTAGTAAGCCTTAAAACTTCCGGCAATATTGTAACATACTGACCCTTTGCCGCATCCATAAACACAAAGTCAAATTTTTCATCCATTGTTGGAAGTATGTCATTTGCATTTCCCTCTAAAATCGTGATTTTATCCTGAAGATTAAATTTCTTAAAGTTCTCCTTAGCCTTCTCTATCATAAGAGGGTATCTGTCAATAGTTTTTATATATCCGTCCTCAGGAAGGAATCGTGACATAAAGCTTGCTGAAAAGCCAACAGCCATACCTATTTCAAGTATAGCCTTAGGTCTTTTCAATCCAAGGACGAAGCCTAAGAGCTTTACAACATCTTTAGGTATAATAGGCAAGCCCTGTTCATAAGCCCATTTTTGCAGTTCACCCAGTTCCCCGTCGCAGTAAGTCTGCATATTGTCAATATATTCTGCCAAATAATCTTCTACTAAACTCATTATTATCTCCAACTATTCCAATGTACTTTTGTATTTTTCACTTGCACTTAAGAAGTCGTCATAATCAGCAGTAAAATAATGCTGACCTGTTTCACGGTTTTCCACTACATAATATAAATAATTCGTATCAGCAGGCTCTGCTGCCGCTATAAGAGATGCTGCCCTTGGCGAACAAATAGGTCCTATAGGCAAGCCGTCTACAAAATAAGTATTATGCTGATTTTCATTTTCCAAATCCTTGTATAATACTCTTGTTACTCTCTCCCCAAGAGAATATATAACTGATGCATCTATTTGAAGTTTCATATTCTCTTTCAGCCTATTGTAAATTACAGATGCTACAACAGGTCTTTCCTCATCATATTTTACCTCAGATTCTATAAGAGATGCTATTGTAACAATTTCATCAAGGCTTTTATCGGTTTTACTAACCTTTGAATAAATATCATTTTCAGTACACACCTTATCAAACTGATTAAGCATTGTATCTACAATATCATGAGGTTTTGTATCCGGCATAAAGTAGTATGTTTCTGGATATAGATAACCCTCTAAAAGGTTTTCTCTGTCAGGAATATCCTTTATAAAATCATAGCCATATTCCCTGCTGTTTGCTGCCTCCATAAACTGATCAACATTACAAAGCCCTTCTTTTTCCACCAGTTCAGCTATTTCGCTAAGCCACATACCCTCTTTAACTGTAATATGGATCGAGTTATCCTCAGCATCTCCTCTGTTAAGCTTATCCGTAATAGTATAAAAATCAGAACCGCCCTCAAAGGTATAAATGCCAAACTTAAAGCCACTGCCCTCTTCATTGATTTTACACAAAAACTTAAAATGAGCAGCACTGTCAATAACATTATTTTCTTCTAGAATTTGAGCAATATCATCTACATTTGAGCCCTCGGGAATATCTACTGTAATGCTTTCACCTGCCGTGCCCCTTCCAATATCTGTTGACATCATTTTAAAAGCTATAAGAGTTAAAATTACTGCCAGTAAAACAACAATTATTAAAGGTAAAATACTTTTCTTTTTTCCTTGTCTTTTTCTTTTTTTATTCGCCATAGTGTACCTCCATTAATGTCAAGCCGTTAGGCGCTAATGTTTTTCCTGCTTTTGTTCTGTCAAGAGATTTAATAATGTCTTCTATTTCATACGGTTTTATCTTTCCATTGCCAACATATACAAGAGTTCCTGCAATTATTCTTACCATATTGTAAAGGAAACCACTGCCCTTTACCCTTATGCAAATAATATCACCTGTTTTTTCTACTTCAAGGCTATAAATCGTCCTTACAGTAGTCTTTGCAGTTGAGCCGCTGGCACAGAAGGCTTTAAAATTATGTTCACCAATAAAATATTTACAGGCTTCCTGCATTTTTCCAACATCAAGCTCACCTCTTACAAAATCCGTATATCTGTTAAGTTTAGGGTTTCTAAATTCAGCATTTAGTATTTTGTATTCATAGGTTTTATCAATTACACTGTACTGAGGATGAAAGCTTTCACTAACCTCTCTGGCTGCTCTTACTACAATGTCGTTGGGAAGAAATGAATTAATTGCATAGGGCAGCTTTTCAACAGGAATAGTAGTTTCCGCATCAAATACCACTCCCTGAGCCATAGCATGAACTCCCGTGTCTGTACGAGATGCCCCTCTCACCTCCACCTTTTTTCTAAGAAGTGCCGACAAAGCCTCTTCAATCCTTTGCTGTACAGTAACAAAATCCTTCTGTATTTGCCATCCGTAATATCCGCTGCCATCATAGGCAACAGTAAGTAAAACCTTCATAATTATGCTCCTAAAAATATTCTGGATAAAAGCACAAGTACTGTAATACCCATCACAATTAAATAAGTAATATAGTCATTTCTGCCATACTCCAGCTTTTTCATCTTAGTTCTGTTTATATCACCACGATAGCATCTTGCCTCCATAGCCATTGCAAGCTCATCTGCCCTTCTGAAGGCTGACACAAAAAGCGGCACTAAAAGAGGAACCATAGCCCTTGCCTTTGCCATAAGTCCTCCCGTATCAAACTCAGCGCCTCTTGCCATTTGTGCCTTTTTGATTTTGTCAAGCTCATCTACAAGGGTTGGTATAAATCTTAATGCTATTGACATCATCATTGCTATTTCGTGGGCAGGCACACCAACTTTCTTAAAAGGCTTTAACAGTGCTTCAATACCTTCCGTAAGTGAAATAGGCGATGTAACAAGTGTAAGAACAGAGGAGCCTAAAACAAGCATAATAAGCCTTATACAAAGCCTTATTGAAACAATTACACCGTCAAGTGTAATGTGTATTATACCAAACCCGAAAAGCTCCTTTCCCGTTCTTATGAAAAGCATATTAAGTACCACAGTAAAGATTATAATAACAATTATGCTTTTAAGACCTGAAAGCATAAGTTTAACAGGTACTTTACAAAGCCTGATCATAAGCAAAAGAAGTAATGCGCATAGTCCATAACCTACTATTCCCTTTGCAATAAATATAGCAGCAATATATATAAATGTCGCCATTATTTTTGTTCTGGCATCAAGGCGGTGAATAATAGAATCACCCGGATAATATTGTCCTATTGTCAAATTCATTTTTATTTCCTTAAAGCAGAAATAAGTATTTCTGCCCCTTCCTTTACGTCATACACATTAGATGGAACATCAATACCAAGATTTTTAAGTCTTGTAAACAGCAATGTCATCTGAGGTGCATTAAGTCCTATTTTAACAAGCTCATCTGCCCTTTTAAAAACATTGTCCACAGTATCATACATTACTGCCTCACCTTTGCTCATAACAATAATTTTATCAGCAATACTTGCTATATCCTCCATTGAATGAGAAACAAGTATAACCGTTATTCCAAGATCATCGTGCATTTTTTTTATGTTTCCGAGTATTTCATCTCTTCCGTAAGGATCAAGACCTGCCATAGGCTCGTCCAATATAAGTATTTCAGGTTTCATTGCAAGTACGCTTGCAATGGCAACCCTTCTTTTCTGTCCTCCGGACAAATCAAAGGGAGATTTATTAAAATATCCCTCGCTCATTCCCACAAAGCTCAAAGCCTCTCTTATTCTCTTATCCAGCTCATCACCTTCAAGACCACAGTTTTTAGGTCCGAATGCAACCTCATCATATATTGTACTTTCAAATATCTGATGTTCGGGATATTGGAATACAAGACCAATTTTCTGTCTTATTTCCTTCAGCTTGCTTTTGTCAGCATTAATATCTTTACCCTTAAAGTACACGCCTCCTTCATTACCCTTTACAAGGGCATTAAGGTGCTGTATAAGAGTAGATTTACCTGAACCTGTATGACCTATTAAGCCTATAAAATCACCTTTCATTACAGTAAGGTTGACATTTTTTAATGCTATATTTTCAAAAACCGTTTCTTCCCCATATATATGAGTGAGATTTTTTATTTCCAGTATAGGCTCATTACTGCCTTTGCTGTACTTTTCCTGTTTTTTATAGTAAAAATTATCCTTAATACCTATTTCATTAACCTTATCAATAAATTCATCAATAGTCAGTATATCATCGGGCATTTTTTTATTTTCTTTATTGATTAAATAAGAAAGCTCTGTTATCTGAGGCACATCAAGATATAAACTTCTCATTTTTTCAACATTTCTAAATATCTCTCTGGGAGTGCCTTCTGCCTCTACCTTACCATTATTTATAATAATTATTTTATCGGAAAGAGCTGCTTCCTCCATATAGTGAGTTATGAGAACAATAGTAATGCCTTCCTCTCTGTTAAGCCTTGTTATTGTATCCATAACCTCTTTTCTTCCCAGAGGGTCAAGCATTGCAGTAGGTTCATCAAGTATAATACACTCCGGCTTCATTGCAAGAATGCCTGCAATGGCAACTCTCTGTTTCTGCCCTCCTGAAAGATAAGCAGGAGCCGCCTTTCTAAATTCCTCCATACTTACTGCCTTTAATGCCATATCCACGTTTTTAACTATATCCTTTGGCGGCATACCAATATTTTCAGGACCAAAGGCGACATCCTCCTCAACAACAGTTGCTATAATCTGATTATCGGGATTTTGGAATACCATACCAACATTTTGTCTTATATCCCAAATGTTTTCCTCCTTAGAGGCATCTAAGTTCTTAACATAAAGTATGCCTCCTGTAAGCATATTAAGCCCGTTTACAAGTTTTGCAAATGTAGACTTGCCTGAACCGTTATGCCCGAGTATTGAAACAAATTCGCCTTTTTTTACAGTAATATCCACACCCTTGAGAGCTTCAACAACTTCCCTTTTATTTGTTTCTTCATCAAATCTGGTATATTCATATTTTAAGTCTTTACTTTTAATAAAGTCCATATTAAGCCCTCACATTACATAATAAATCACTTTATTATACAACAATAAACAAAATTAATCAAGATTATTTACTTGACAAATATTAATATGTAT
>CABVEG010000013.1 GCA_902497185.1 uncultured Eubacteriales bacterium
AACAGGATTACCTTGCAAATAAGCCTATTCCTGAATCAGCTTTGATTTATAAGCCAAAGACAAATAAATCAAGCAGTTCATCAAAGAGCAATTCCTCAAAGAGCAGCTCCTCAACGCCAAACCAGCTTTTTGGGGATAAGAATAACAAAGGTGTATTTGATGAAATATTCAGTCCCTTGACTGATTTATATAAGGGTATATTTGGAGAGGAAGCTTATAATAAGTCAAGAGGCTGGGACTGATATTTAATTAGTATTAGAATAGTATAATTACTTGGGTTTTATTCATTATGCTGACAGCATAGTACAAAAAAGGCATCTTTTGTTATTATAATGACAAAGGATGCCTGTATTTGTTTAAATATTGTTTAAATATTTTTAAATGCCTTTATATTTTTGATAAGCTTTAAAAGCTCGGTCTGTTCTTCTTCCGACAAAGATGAAAGCTGTGCATTTATTTTGTTAAGTGTGACATTATTATTACTTGTTTTAATTTTTTCATCAAAAAGAAAAAGGTCATATATTGAAATATCAAGGGCATTTGCCAACTTATCCAAAACTTCTACCGTAGGAGATTTTTCAGCTCTTTCAATCTGACCTAAATATGTGGTGCTTATAGAGGATTTAAAGGCAAGCTCCTCTTGACTTATACCATTTTCCTTACGAAAGGCTCTTATACGGTGACCTAAATTTTCAGCTACTTTAGACAATTGTATCACTCCCATTCTAAAGTTAATGATAATAAATATAGTTAGTTTTTACAAATAACTATAATTAATTCAAAATAATATCAACTATAGTTGTTGACAATTTGTGTAAAATGTTATATAATCAATAAAAAAGTTAAAGGAGGCTTTATTATGGCGGAATATAAAAGCGTAAGTTGTCCTAGTTGTGGTGCAACTCTTACTGCAAGAGTAAGAGTTGATGTAAGCAGTACTAAGCACACTAAGTGTCCAAAGTGTGGTAAAAGTCTTACGGTAGAAACCGGTAATGGCAGGGTAAGAATTAGATAGGTAAAGGAGTATGGAGGTATTTATGGGTACTATTAAAAAGCGCATTGAATATATGTGTGTATATTGTGGTCAACGACAAGTAAGACCAAAGGAGGCGGGACGTCCTATGCCGGGAGTATGTCCAAGAAAATCTAATGGCGGACCACATTCATGGAGAAGAAATAGAGAGTATTAAATATTTTTACATTAATGAGGTTTTAGTTATGCCATTAAAGTATAATTTCAAAAACAATGAAAGCAAAGTAAATATAAATCAAGTTAATACAAACTCTGTTGATAAAAATAATGGGATAAGCAGTTGTAAAGAAAACTATAAAAATGAACAGCAATTTAAAGCATCAGAGCCAAAATATCAAATGTCAGACTTAATAATATCTGATTCTATATATGATGAAATTGTTACTGTAATAAGAGCACAGGAATGTTGGGACACGGTATTTAACAGATGGAATTTGAAATCTGTTATGAAAGATAGACAGAATCTGATGATTAATTTATATGGTGCTCCCGGTACAGGCAAAACTATGGCAGCACACGCCATAGCATACGAGCTGCGTAAAAAAATAATTTGTGTTAATTATGCTGATATTGAATCTAAATATGTTGGCGAAACAAGTAAAAACCTTACAAGCTTATTTAACTATGCTGTGAATTCACAGTGTATTCTTTTTTTTGATGAGGCAGATGCGCTTTTGAGCAAAAGAGTTACCAATATGAGTAATTCCACAGATGTAAGTGTTAATCAGACCCGCTCAGTATTGCTTACATTGTTAAATGATTATAAAGGTATGGTGATATTTGCAACAAACTTTATTTCAAACTATGATTCAGCTTTTATGCGTAGAATACAATACCATATTAAATTTGAATTACCTAATGAAGAACTGAGAAAAATGCTGTGGAGAAAATATATTCCTTATGAAATGCCTAATGATGTTAACTTTAATCTTATAGCAAAAAAGTATGATAAGGTTTCCGGCAGCGATATTTCCAATGCAGTACTAAAGGCTGCATTAAAAGCTGTAAAAAACAATGAATCTATGGTACCACAAAAGTATTTTGAAGAAGCAATTATTAGTGCTTTGAAAAGTAAAGAAGCAAATACCAGAACAAGTGTAATTATAGAAAAAAGACCAGTGTCAGAGGAATATGCTCTTTCGCAGATAAAAGAAAATAATCAAATAAACGAGGTGGTAGAATGATATTAACAAGTCTGATCGTTGGTGTTGTGTTGGCTGCAAGTGTTGCAGCTTTTTGGAAAGACATAGTAAACTGGTTAAATAGAGCTATAGCAAAAGTAAAGGCTATTGTAAAAGGTATTGTTTTTGGGGCAAAAGTTTTTGTCAAAAAATTATCTGAAGGTATTAAGGAAATATCAAGGCACTATTCTAAAAATGGAACTCAATGGGAAGAAACTACCGTAACTAAAACTATTTCAGAATCAGAGGTTCCTAAGGATATTTTGGAAAAAGCGAATGCTTACGGTGGTGTGGAGGCTGAAATAACTGACGAGCTTGAACTTCAGCTTCAAGCATAAGGAGGTAAATTATGGAGGAAAAAAGCAGATTTGAAAGGTTTACACAATCGTTTGTATCAGGTGATTTAAAAGAAGGTATTAATGTGATTTGCGAAACCTTAGATGATTTAATAAATAGAATTAGTGGTTGTATAACATTCGATGAATTCTTAGAAAATGTTTCTAAATTTGCTGATATGAAAATCATAGAAACAGAAAAAAAACACAATTTAAAATATGTAGCCGGCAAGTGTAACTTGGAAGCAGATATTAAAACCGGCTGTGTTATTACAAATTTGGAATTATATTATAAAAACGCTAATAATGCTTGGGTTAAAAACGGCTTTGCGGGGAAAACACAAATAAGCAAATTTACTGATGATTCAATAAAACAGGAAATAAATGACCTTATAAAAAATGGTATAAAGTCAATTTCGATTACACCGCCTAAATAATTTTACTTAAGGATGATTTTTTATGTTATATATAATTATAGGTATTATATTAATTGTAGTTGCTGTAAATATTATTAAGCTAGCATTTGAATTTATCTGTGGTATATTATTATTACCATTTGTTTTGCTGGGTTATGCTCTCAAATTTTTATGGAAACTGGTTTTAATAATATGGGACATAATATGGGCAATTATATGCTTCCCTTTTAAATTAATGTATAAAAAATATTTAGAATTTGCAGATAAGTATGTAAAAAAGTTGTTAGATAATTATGAAATTAGTTTTCAAAATTGCGTTTCATCGGTGGAAATATATAATCATTGCTACAGTAAGGTTTTTGATGGTTTTTTTAGGAGAATTCTTTTTAATTCAGCTATGCATAAGCAAAAAAAACCTATTGAATATGTAAGCAACAGGGTACTTTATAAAAACACAGTATCTCGTATTTATAATAAAGATAATTTGTATTATTACCACAATACTGAAGAACTGCAGAAAATTTCAAACGAATGTAAAAATATATTTAATAGAATGGGTATGGCAACTGTACCAGAATATTTAGATGAAATTGCAAACTGCTTAGAAGAAGAAAAAATAAAATATGTTGATACAGTTTTTTCCAGACATAATTTGCAGAGCTTATTTTATTCGATTATAATTTTTTCTAAAAAGGTTTCTGAAAAAATTCAATTGGAAGATGAAAACGGATCGTTTATTTTATATAAAGCAAAACAACCTGCCTCTGAGTGTACTAATTATATTAAGCGTGAAATTTCATTAGATTAAATAAAGAGGGCGATAATGGTGCTGTTATCAAGTATATATTGGTTGGTTTAATAGTTGAAATTGAAGAATTTAAAACAAAAAATAAACGTATGTAAGATAATGAATTGTTTGATAGATATAGAATATGTTCAGAAGATGATGAAATAAAGAATTAATTTAAACAGCAAAGGGCGAAAGTTCTTTGCTATTTTTATATACATTTTAAGAATCAATAAGGCTGTTGTATAATAGTTACCTATTTTGCAACAGCCTCATATTTATTTTTATAAATACCCTTAAGATATTCCCTGTTCTATGTTCCGATATTTTTTTGGAAAAAATAAAGAAAATAACAATGAATTCTACTTGAAACACGGAACTTATAACAGCATTTAGTTATCAGCTTTATTCAAAACATAGCCCTTTATAAGGCTTTAATTATAATTGATACAATAAATAAGTTAAAAACTTAAAAGAGGCAATAAAAGTGAAGCTATAGGCTTGGCTTTATTGGATTTTTCTACAATCTAAAGCATATATTATATCTGTAGGAGGCGATACAATGGCTGATTTAAGAGATAATATTGCTAAAATTCAGGCTGACTATATTATTAACAGTATAAACAAACTTGAATGTAGTCGGGAAGATAAGCTGAGGCTGATTGATTCTATTATTGCATACATAAGAAGTGAAGGTATTGAACATCTTGATAAGGCAATTTAACTAAGGAGAAGGGCGAAGGTCCTTCTCCAACTTTTTTGAAGGGAGGTGATTACACTATGATAGCCATATATTCACGCAAGTCGAAGTATACAGGCAAGGGAGAAAGTATTGCCAATCAGATTGAGTTGTGTAAGCAGTACATAAAGCTGCATTTTGGAAATGCTGAATATGCCATATATGAGGACGAGGGATTTTCGGGGAAAAACACTAACAGACCGCAGTTTAAGGCTATGATGCTTGAAATTGACAAGGGTAATATTGAAAAAATTGTATGCTATCGACTTGACCGTATAAGCAGAAATATGAGTGACTTTGTTAAGCTTATAGACTTGCTTAATGAAAAAGGTGTGCAATTTATATCTGTTAATGAACAGTTTGACACAACAGTTCCAATGGGTAAGGCAATGATGTATATTTCTTCAATTTTTTCTCAGCTTGAAAGGGAAACCATTGCCGAGAGAATAAGGGATAACCTTATGGAGCTTGCCAAAACGGGGCGGTGGCTTGGGGGAATTACGCCTACAGGCTATAGGTCAGTTGAGGTTGAAAGTGTTGGCATAAATGGCAAGACTAAAAAAGCCCACAGACTTGAAATTGTTGAAAGTGAAGCTGAAATTATAAGGTTGATTTATAATAAGTTTATGGAAAAAGGTTCATTGTCACAGCTTGAAGCCTATCTTATAAACAGAGATATTAAGACAAAAAACAATATTTATTTTTCACGCTTTACTTTAAAAAGTATACTTACAAATCCTGTCTATGCTGTTGCTGATGAGGATAGCTTTGAATACTTTAAGGACTATGATATTTTTGCTGAAAAGTCTGAATTTAATGGCGAGTATGGTGTAATTGCCTACAATAAGACAAAGCAGAGTAAAAAAAGGACTAAAATTAACCCTGTTGAGGATTGGATAATTGCTGTGGGAGGGCATAAGGGCATTATTACAGGCTATGACTGGGTCAGAGTGCAGAATATTTTAAATGAAAACTCTAATAAAGCCTATAGAAAGCCCAGAGTAAATGAAGCACTTTTAGGTGGTATTATTTATTGCAGCTGTGGCAGCCGAATGGGTCCTAAGATGGGTAGAAAGGGGGCATTTTCTTATGCTTGTCGATTAAAGCTTAAAAGCAATAAGGGAAAATGTCAGGCTGAAAACATCAATGGTATAAAGCTTGATAACTATATTGTGGAGCTTATAAAGAGCCTTGAATGTGACAAAATAAGCCTTATAAGGGAGCTTGAAAAAGGCAAAAAGTACATAAAAGGAAAGACTGAAAATGATACCTCTGCACTTTATAGAAAGATGAATACTAATAAAAATGAAATTAATTCTCTTGTTTCAAAGCTTGCTGATGTAAAAAATAGCTCTGCGGAAAAATACATAATTGAACGAATTAATACTCTTGATGCTGAAAATGCTGATATTGGAGAGGAAATAGCGGAGCTTGAAAAGGCTGAAAGTGTTAAAAAGGCTGAAAAATTTGAATTTGATGAATTTAAGAAGAAAGTTATGACTTTTTCGGCTTGTGTTGAGAATATGAGCTTTGATGAAAAAAGAAATGCTGTAAAGGCGCTTATTAATAAGGTTGTGTGGAATGGCAGTAAAATTGAGGTCCATTTTACATCAAAGTATATTGTAAGTGTCAATTGGAATAATATGTTTATTGAGAACAAAGGTAATGAAACATGGGAAAAGCTGAAATATTGGCGCTGTAAGAGAGGTTATCTTCAAAGAGAGGTTGCTGATGCCGTAGGTATAACAAGGGCAATGTATATGTCTTATGAAAAAAAGAACGGCTTTTGTCCTGCCAAAAACCTTGTTAAAATAGCTGAATTTCTAAGAGTTGATTTTGACGATATTGCCGAGGATTATCATTATTTTCAGCTTACCGATAACCAATGTGAAAGAGTGAAAATGGCAAGGGAAAATATGGGATTAAGTAAAACAAAATTTGCTAAGCTTGTGGGTGTTGACAGAAGTACGGTGTATAAGTGGGAAAAGTATGAAGGAAAAATGAGCAGGAGGGATTACCTTAAAGTAAGAAAGATTACGGAGCTATAAACTGTTGCATTTTTTACAACAGTTCATAGCCTTTTATGTTTAGTATAATTTTATTGAAATTAAACATTGACATATAAAAATAATAGTGTATAATAAAATAACAAAGTATTGTTTTTGATTTTAAGGATTTTCAAAAAGAAAAAGGCAAAAATTTTTGAAATATAATTATTAATGTTGAAAATTTATAAAATCAACAAGAAAACTAAAAATAAAAAGGGGTGATTTATTTGGAATACATTTTACTTGAAAAGCTATATTACAAGGATAAGCAGAAATATGAAAATGAGTATTTAAACAGATTTAATAGTATTTCCACAGTAAAGCTTAATATAGAAATAAACAAAAATCAAGCCTTTTTTATAATGACTCCGGAAATTATAAATCAAATCATTAAAATAAATGAAGTAAATAATGAACTCAATGATATGACAAAAATTTTGCCCGGAATTGCATTAAATCAGTATATTAAGAAGTGCCTTATTGATGAAATAGTCCTTACCAATGAGATTGAGGGAGTTATAAGCACAAGGAGAGATATTAACGAAATACTTGAGGATGTAAAGCATACAGAGGAACACAAACGTTTACTTGGACTTGTAAATAAATATATGAAGCTGAATAGTGATGAAAAATTATCAATCAGAAATTGTCAGGATATAAGGGATATTTACAAGGAGCTTTTGTGGGAGGAAATTTCAAATGATGACCCTGAAAATTTACCTGATGGAGTGTATTTCAGAAAAAATGGTGTAGATGTAAAGTCTAAATTCGGTAAGATAATTCATGAGGGAATAATGCCAGAAGATGAAATAAACAGAATGATGACAAAGTCCTTGGATATTCTTAATGATAATAATATAGGTGTTTTATTCAGAATAGCCATTTTTCATTATTTATTTGGATATATACATCCTTTTTATGATGGTAATGGTAGAGTCAGCCGTTTTTTAAGCAGTTACTTGTTATCAAAAAATCTGAATATATTAACAGGATTCAGGCTCGCTTATACCATTAAAGAAAATATTTCTTTGTATTACAATGGTTTCAAGATGGTCAATGAGGAAAAAAATAAAGGAGATATAACCCCTTTTATAATTTCTTTTTTTGATATAATTATAAAAATGCTTAATAAGCTTTGCTCATCTCTATCAGAAAGAATAGAGCTTTTAGATTATTACTATGAAATATCAAAAAAGATTTCTAATAAAGAAGGTGAAATTAAAATTATATTTGTTATTTTTCAGGAAACTTTATTTGGCGAGTTAGGAATAAGTATAAATGATTTAATTCAAGCCTCCGAAGAATCAGAATATAAGGTAAGGCAGACTGTTAATAAGCTTAAAGCGCTCGGGCTTTTAAAAGAAGAAAAATTAGGCAAGAAACCTCTTTTTTCTTTTAATATGGATGCTGTGAGTCAGATGTAGAGAATTGAGCTGTGTCTTTGGGCGGCTCAATTCTCTTTCTGTTATTTTACAAAAACCAATTTATCTTCCGATGACATATCGTTATTAAAGCTAAAGCCGAAATCATTAAATTTCTTTATATCATCTATATTATCGATATTGTTTTCAGCTAAAAATCTGACCATAGAGCCTCTTGCCATTTTAGCCAATGTAGCCTTTTGTTTAAATTTCCTGTTCACATTCTCATAAAAAAGACAGGTAATAAATTTATCGTTACTTTTCAAATGTCTTTCAATACATTCGGAGTATTCTTTTGATGCCAGATTTAAAACCATATCATTATCTTTAAATATTTCTTTGTATAGCTTATCTCCCCAATAATCATATAAATTCTTTTTATTATCTATACTGAGTTTAGCCTGCATTTCCAGTCTGTAAGGGGTCACACCGTCAAAGGGGCGTAAAACACCGTAAAAGCCTGATATAATCCTTAAATTATCCGCTATATATTCCAGGGCATTGTTATCCAAAACGCCTGCGCCTATATATTGATACTGTAAGCCTTCATAAGAAAATATAGCGGGTGATAAGCTCCTTTCCAAATCCATATTGCAGAATCTGTCAAAATTTAATTTAGCCAAATTGTCATTACACTTCCATATATCCTTTAACTCCTCATAGCTTAAACCTTGTATAGTATTTTTTATTTCTTGTGTATTACCAAGGAAAACAGGTAAAGATTTATGGGATACATCCTGTTCTATATTCATTTTTTTAGCAGGAGAAATAATAATTTTCATATTTGCACCTATAACAAATCTAACATTTCCTGTGGATTATCGGCTGCCTTAACTTTATCAAGGGCCTTATCAATTATGCCCTCTTCATTTATTAAGTATGTAGTACGAACAACACCCATAGAAACCTTGCCATAATTCTTTTTTTCGTGCCATACATCATAAGCCTTTATTACATCTAACTCTTTATCGGATAAAAGAGTGAAGGGCAGATTGTATTTTGTTTCAAAGTTTTTATGTGATTTAACACTGTCCTTGCTTATGCCAATAACAACTGCTCCCTTTTCGGTAAATAAAGGAAATAATTCACCAAAGCCGCAAGCCTGTTTTGTACAGCCCAGTGTACTGTCCTTAGGATAAAAATATAATATAACTTTTTTGCCCTTGTAGTCCTCTAAATTGTGTATAACTCCGTTTTGGTCAGGCAATGAGAAATTTGGAGCCTTACTTCCGACTTCTAACATAATAGATACCTCCATATGAGCTTTTTATTTAATAATACTGTTTTTAATTCCATTTGTCAATATAATGTATGAACAGTAAAATGATTGAGTTTTGTGGGAAAAGTCACCGTGGTATTATATGTTACGTCCCGTATAATAGTGCATAAGTTCCGGGAGAAAAATTACTGTAATATAATTTAAGCAAATATAGAAGAACTTACGGTAAATGACATAGGTGTTTTTTACTTCTTAAGTATCATCGGCATAACCATAGCAAATGAAATCCTTATGTCTTTCCGCCAAAACAAAAAGCGGCAGAATGATGTTAGTCTACAGGACTGTGTAGGTATTGACAAGGAAGGCAATGAAGTGACTTTAGAGGAAAAGCTTGCTGACGAAGGCAGAAGTGTTGAAGAAATTACAGCACTAAAAATAAGAATTGAAAATATGTATAAGCTGATGAAAGAAAGACTTACACCTCGTGAGTTTGAAATTGTAAATTTAAGATATGGTCTTAATGGAGAAAAGGAGAAAACCCAAAGAGAAATTGCGGCTGATATGGGAATAAGCAGGAGCTATGTTTCAAGAATTGAAACAAAGGCACTTAGCAAGCTGAAGGATTTATAAAAAGTGTATCACCTTTGGTGGTACCTACATATACATATTTTAATTAGGGCGGTAAGCCTTATTTTTTTGCAAATAAATATAATATAAAAAACAAAAACCCAAGCCAAGGCTCAGGTTTTTAAATAAAAAAATTAAATTACTTTCTGTTATACTTCTTGTTGAACTTATCAACTCTACCGCCGGCATCAAGAAGAAGCTTCTGGCTGCCTGTATAGAATGGATGACACTTAGAGCAAACTTCCACTCTGATTTCTTCCTTAGTAGAACCAATTACAAACTCATTACCACAGTTACACTTAACCTTAGCCTGGTAATAATTTGGATGGATACCTTCCTTCATTACTTACACCTCTTTCATATATATTGGGATACATTTTGGCATCCCTGCGTCAAATAACATTAAGATTATATCATAGTATAAAATAAATTGCAAGCACAATTTTCAACAAAAAGAGGAACTGTTTAAAGTCCCTCTTTCATCAATTCTTATTAAGTTTATTTAAAGCATTAACAAACTCCTTATTATCTTCGGTTTTTGAAAGCATATCTATGAGCTGCTCTGTAACCTCACCGCTTGTAAGATTGCTGCTGAAACTTTTTCTCATAAAGTAAGCGGCATCAAGCTCCTCCTTATTAAGAAGAAGTTCTTCTCGTCTGGTGCCTGACTTAGCAATATTAATAGCAGGGAAAATACGTTTTTCACTCATTTTTCGGTCAAGAACAAGCTCCATATTGCCTGTACCCTTAAACTCTTCAAATATAACGTCATCCATTTTAGAGCCTGTTTCAACAAGAGCGGTTGCAAGTATTGTAAGGCTGCCGCCTTCTTCAATATTTCTTGCAGCACCAAAAAATCTCTTAGGCATATAAAGAGCTGACGGATCAAGACCGCCTGACAATGTTCTGCCGCTTGAAGGAACAGTCAGATTGTAAGCTCTTGAAAGCCTTGTAATACTATCAAGAAGTATAACAACATTCTTTTTTTGCTCCACAAGTCTTTTGGCTCTCTCAAGAACCATTTCTGCAACTCTTTTGTGATGCTCGGGCTGTTCATCAAATGTAGAATAAACCACATCAACATTACCTGAAATGCTTCTTTGCATATCGGTTACTTCCTCAGGTCGTTCATCAATAAGCAAAACTATAACATAAACCTCAGGATACTTCTTTGTTATTGCATTTGCCACCTTTTTAAGAAGTACTGTTTTACCTGCCTTAGGTGGTGCAACTATCATACCTCTTTGTCCCATACCTATTGGCGCAATAAGATCGATAAGTCTTGTTGAAAGCTCCTTTTTATGAGTTTCAAGGTATATATTTTCTGTAGGAAACACAGGCGTAAGGTCTTCAAAATTAGGTCTTTTCTGTGCAACCTCAGGCTTATCACCATTTACCTCCAAAAGGAAGAGAAGAGCTGAAAATTTTTCATTCTCCTTAGGTATTCTTATTTTTCCCTTAACTCTGTCACCTGTTTTAAGATTAAATCTTCTAATCTGTGATGGAGCAACATAAATATCCTTTGTACCGGGAAGATAGTTATCCATTCTTAAAAAGCCGTAGCCATCAGCAAGTACTTCAAGTATACCTTCCCCAACATTGCCTGAGTCAAGCTCCTCTAAATAGTTTGGCTTTTCCTCAACTACAGGTATGCTTTGTGGCTCTACCTTTTCCAGAAGGTCAATTAGCTCTGCCTTTTTATATCTTGTAACACTTCCAATGCCCTTTTGCTTGGCAATTTCTCTAAGCTCCATAAGGCTTAATTCGGAATAATTCATATTTTCCTCCATTTATCAAGGAATTTGGAGTACATCACCGGGATGGTAAACACTTGATGTTGTCATACCGTTTGCATCCAAAATCTTCTGCCATAATTCCTCTGTGTATTGACCATATACTGCCGTACAGATTTTAGAACCGTTGTCACCTGACTTAACAGTATATGTTGAACCTGATGCGCTGCCTGTAGATGAGCTTTCACCTGCAGGAGCAGTACCTGTTATAGTTGTTGATGATGTTCCTGATGAAGATGTGGATGTAGGTTCACCGGTGTTTGCTGTACCGCCATTTTTCAATCTTTCGTTTTCAGCAGTAAGAGCATCAACCTTAGCCTTTAATTCATTGACTTCCTCATCACTGCTGCCTGATGCGCCATTATTAAGCTCATTAATCTGAGTATTTGCACTTTCAAGCTTTTTTATGTTTGAATAATTGCTTGCAGCAAAAAAGGCAGTTGAACATACAAGGGCAATAATTACAATGGCATTTAAAACCTTTTTAAATACAGAGCCGCCCTCGTCATAGTCATCATACTCGTCATCGTAGTAGTCGTCATCATCGTCAAATTCGTCATCATCAAATTCATCATCGTCCTCAAAAGGATCACTTTTTTTACGCTTAAAGAAGTTTCCGAATTTACTCTTCTTTTCTTCTTCTTCAAAGTTGTCCTCATAGTCGTCATCATCAACATCATCAATGTTGATTTCAGGAGCTTTTTTATCCTCAGCAGGTGGTTCAGCCTGTTTACGTCTGCGGCGAGGTACAGCTTCAACCTCAACTTCATCATCAAAAAATTCTCGTCTCATTTCTTCAGTATCCTCCTTTTCGGATGCCTCGGCTTTAACCGGAGTAATAACTATTGTAGGCTCCGGTTCAGGCATTTCAGCCTTTTTTACTTCCTCAGCCTTTTGGTTTTCCTGTGCCGAAACTTTCTCCTGTGGTTCGGTATCCTCATAAGTCTTTTCTTGGACAGTTTTTTCTTTAATATTTTCAACAATATCCTCTGTTTTGGCTGACTTAATTTCTTCCTCGTAAGCTCCATCTTCACTGACAGATTCTGTAGGTATTTCTTCCGTTACGGCCTTCTTATCTAAAGGCTCTTCAATATTATTATGATGCTCTGCCTTTGGCAGTATGGAAGTTAACTTATGTAACTTATCAACTACGGAAACCTTTTCCTCCTTAGGGTGGTGCTCCTTTTCACTGTCCTTAGCCTTTTCCTTTTCAATCTCACGGATGTAATCATCATCAGCAAAGTACAGTGTAGTATCTCTGTTGCCTGCACCAAAATAATTTTTGCCGCTTTCATCAACATAATCTTCGAGCAGCTTGCTAACAGTCTGCTTAGTCTGCTCAGGTGTATAAGCACTGAGAGCCTCTTCAAGTCTTTTGCTCTTTTTCTCTGCAAGTGACTTGCTATCTAAGCCGCTGTTTTTATACTGGGCCATACTATTCCTCCTTAGTTTACTTATTACTATATTTTAATTGTTAATATATAAAATGTCAAGAATAATTAGAAATCACAACTTTACATTATAAGTATACAACATTTACAATGAAATTACAACTTTTTTATTTTATTTTAATGAAAGGAATGTTTATCCCCACATATAGCGACAAAGCAAAAGTGCAGAAATAACTCCTGCAAAATTGGCAAAAAGTGCACCTGCAAGGGTATAACGAGTCTTTGTAATTCTTACTGACATAAAATAAACACTCATTGTATAAAATACGGTTTCCGTGCAGCTCATCATTACAGATACAAAACGTCCCACAAAGCTGTCAGGTCCATAATTTTTAAAAATATCCAAAAGTATTCCCGTGCTGGCTGAAGAGGAAATAAGGCGCATAAAAGTTATAGGTACAGCCTCTTCAGGGAAGCCTGTTGCCTTTGCCAAAGGAACAAAAAGCTTAACAAGGAGGTCAAGGGCGCCGCTTGACCTTAAAATACCTATTGCCATCATAAGACCTATAAGTGTAGGCAATATATCAAGTACTGTTGAAAAGCCTTCTTTTGCTCCCTCTATAAAACTTTCATAAACATCAATTTTTCTGCTGTAGCCAAAGGCAAGTATGTATACAATGACCATGGGCATAATCAAATCCGAAAGCAAAGCTATTAGTTTCATTTTCCAATCTCCATTATTTTTGCAAAAATTATAGCGGCAAGAGTAGATACAAGGGTTGTGGCAATTCCGGGACCTATGATTTCAGACGGGTTTGCAGAATTGTACTGGCTTCGGTAAGCTATTATATTTATGCTTACAAGCTGCAAAGAGGACATATTAAATATCATAAACATACACATTGGCACACTTGCCTTATCCTTGTGACGATTAAGTTTTTGCAACTCCTTCATTGCAGAAATTCCTGCCGGAGTTGCTGCCCATCCAAGCCCCAATATATTTGCTATTACATTGGTTGATATGTATTCCATAGCCTTGTGGTTTTCAGGCACGGTAGGAAAAAGCCATTTAAGAAAAGGCTTCATTTTATCTGAAAGGTTTTTTATAAGCCCTGCTTTTTCGCCTATTTTCATTATGCCGGTCCACATTGACATAACACCAAGCATTGTTATAGCCAGGCTTACGGCTTCTCTTGCGGAATTAATTGCACCATTTGTTACTTCAGCCATATTTCCGGTGAATGCCGCAGTGACTATGCCTATGAATATCATTGCTCCCCATAGATAATTTAACATATATGACCTCCTAAAAATTATAATTTAGCTTATCTTTGCAGTTACAACGGACGACCACTGGTCGCCCCT
>CABVEG010000014.1 GCA_902497185.1 uncultured Eubacteriales bacterium
GGACGGGGACTAGTTTGTGTACTTGCATAGCAAGAACGCAAACTACACGGCTGGTCCCTACCTTAGCATACTGCAAGAAATGCAAGCATTTCTTGCAAGCGTGTCGACTTTATCGACACGCAGAGGGCTTTTGCTTATGCAAAAGCCCTTACTTTAATATATGTGATTATCTTCTTCTTAAGAATGTTGGAATAATTAAATCACTTGTCGTATCGTCATCATCAGGCTCGCTTTCCTTTACGGGAGCTGCACTGTAGCTTGTTCTGTAAGATGAAGAAGGTGTTGAAGTTACCTTGGATGTTTCTGCAGCAACAGGCTTTTTAGCCTTTGGAGCATCCTGTGAAACAAGACCTGTAGCAATAACAGTAACCTTTACTTTATCTCCCATATTTTCGTCAACTACTGTACCAAAAATAAATTCAGCTTCCGGATCAAGAGTATCTGAAATAAGCAATGCAGCATCATTAGCCTCAAGAAGATTAAGGTCAGGACCACTTGTAAAGTTAACAATAACACTCTTAGCACCGTCAATGGCAGTTTCAAGAAGTGGTGATGTAATAGCCATTTTAGCAGCTTCCTGAATATCGTCAGCTTCACCAATACCAAAGTGTGCAAGACCCTGATTAGCAATAACTGTACATACATCGGCAAAGTCGACGTTAATTTCACCGGGCTTTGTAATAAGGTCAGAAATACCTGTAACACCCTGTCCTAAAACACTGTCAGAAAGTGCAAATGCTTCACGCATTGTAGTTGATTTGTCTGCTGTTTCAATTAACTTCTGGTTAGGAATAACAAGAAGTGTATCAACATATTCCTTTAAATTCTCAATACCCTGAAGAGCATATCTCATTCTCTTAGGTCCTTCGAAAATAAAAGGCTTAGTAACTACAGCAACAGTAAGAATACCTAATTCCTTGGCAAGCTTTGCAACAACAGGCGCAGCGCCTGTACCTGTACCGCCGCCCATACCGGCTGTAATAAATACCATATCAACACCCTCAAGTGCCTGAGAAATTTCAGCAGCAGTTTCCTCAGCGGCTTTCTGACCAACTTCAGGTCTGCCTCCGGCACCTAAGCCCTTAGTAAGTTTGGCACCGATTTTAATTTTTTTCTTTGCAACTGAATTATCAAGAGCTGTTGAATCAGTATTAACTGCTATAAAATCAATGGCAACAGGATTTAATGATAACATTCTGTTTACAGCATTACATCCGCCGCCGCCTACACCAATAACGACTATTTTGGCAACATCGTTCATTTCGTTGAGAACTTCAATCATAATATACCTCCTATGTATCTCTCTGTTTATATTAATCTGTCTTTATTGCATAGTATATCAATTATTTCTATTGTACCCTTTTTTATTTTATATTTCAAGAGGAAAATAATATATTTTTTAACTTTGTGGGTTTTAACAAAAAAATAACATATTTTAACAATTTTTTACACTTATTTGTAAGACTACTGCATATACTTGTAGGTAGCTTTGTCAGCAGTAAGGTTAATAGTACCCGGAACACTTGTGTCAAAGGTTTTAAGAACTTCAATAAGCATAAGAAGTTTTCTGTTGGCATCGTCAAAGCTGCCAAATTTAATATCCACATTTCCCGTGTAAAGGTGAATATCAGTTACATCAGTCATATCCACTCTTATAACATCTGATAAAAGCTCATATTTTTCAAAAAGCTTTGAAAGGTGTACCATTGTTTCAAATGTTGAAGGATTATCTACCTGAAGTATTTCACCTACTGAAACATTACTGAATTTAAGTCCTTCCACAACAGGCAGTGATTTCTTTATTTCCTTTTGCACATCAAGAACACGTCCTTCGCCGTCTATATATAAATAGCTGCCTGAATAGGGCACATAACCTCTTAGCTTGTATTCGCTTACAGTTATTTCAACTGTAGATGGCAGAATCCTGTTGATTTCGGCACTTTGGATATAGTGATTGTCAAGTATATTGGCTTTGCACTTTGACTTGTTAAAGAGGAATACATTATCCCCTTCTTTAAATGTAAGATAGCTTTTGATTTGATCTGCACTAAGAGCCTCATTACCCGTTACCCTTATAGTCTTAATACTAAAAAACGGCATCATAAAAAGAGTAATCATAACTGCCATTATAACAAGACAGCAAAATGCAACAGGCATAGCTGATGAGCTTTTTTTCTTTCTTTTTTTCTGCATATAAATTCTCCTTAGATATATAAACAAAATCCATACTTTATTGTAAACTTTGTTTGAAATATTGTCAAGTGGATTGAATTGAATGTAATGAAGAAATGTGCTATAATTAATATAAATTTAAATTTTGTAATGGAGATGTTAAAATGGGAGATTATATAAGGTCTGTACAGTATTATGAAACAGACAGAATGGGTATTGTTCACCACTCAAATTATATAAGATGGTTTGAGGAGGCAAGAATTTATTATATGAAGGAATGGGGTTATGATTATAAGGAAGTTGAAGAAAAAGGAGTAATGATACCTGTTATTGGAGTCAGTGCCGTTTATAAAACAGGTGCAAAATATGGTGATACCGTAAGGATAAAGGTTAAAATAGATAAAATTACTCCTGTAAAACTTAGCTTTTACTATGAAATAAGTGACAGTGAAACGGATGAGCTGAGGATGACGGGAACAAGTGACCATTGCTTTGTTAATGAAAAATTTAAGCCTTGCAGTATAAAGAAAAAAATGCCTGATTTTTATGAAAAATTTTCGCAAATTGCAGCATTTGAGCCTGAAAATATAAGAAATGCTGAGGGTATATGCAAGGCTGTGGCGGTTAAAGGCAAAGATGGAGAATATGAGCCTATATGAGATATAATATTGCCCTCTATTGACTTTTTGGCTTAAATAGTATATACTTTGATTATCAAAATATATTGGGAGGCATTGGCTTATGGAAAGTACTATGGTTACTTTAAACAGGCTTATAAGTGGTGCCTTTAATGATATGTCAAGAAGTGAGCAGAAAGCCATTAAATTAAGCGGATTTGATGATGTTTCTGTAAACGAAACTCACACGGTAGATGCAATAGGTATTTATATGCCTAAAACTATGTCTGCGGTGGCTGAAAAACTTGATATAACCATGGGAACTTTGACAGTGGCTATTAATCATTTGGTTAAAAAGGGCTATGTTAATAAGGTAAGAAATGAATTGGACAAGCGTGTATTTATGCTTAGCCTTACGGAAAAGGGAAAAGAACTTTTTAAGGCTCATCAGAAATTTCATTTTGAGCTTGTCAAATCACTTATTGTAGACTTGTCTGATTATGAGGCTGATATGTTTATTGATGCCTTATCAAGTCTTAATCAGTTCCTTAAAAAAGGCAAAACTTATAGTTTATAAAGGAGAAAATTATGTTAAATACAGGTATTTTGGCTGTGGACTGTTATGCACCTGATATGGTGGTTACTAATGATGATTTAAGTCAGATAGTAGATACCAGTGATGAGTGGATATATCCCCGTACGGGAATTAAACGCAGACATTTGTCAACGGGTGAAAATACATCACAGCTTTGTATTGAAGTAGCTAAAAAGCTTATTAATAAATCAGGTGTTAATGTTTCGGATATTGATCTCATTATAGTAGGAACAATTACACCCGATTATGTAACCCCCAGCACCGCCTGTCTTGTTCAGGGTGCTGTTGGTGCGGTAAATGCTTTTGCTTTTGACATTAGTGCTGCGTGCAGCGGCTTTGTCTATGCTTTAAGCATTGCAGATAAATTTATTAAATCAGGCAGCTATAAGAAGGCTCTTGTAATTGGTGCTGAAACACTATCAAAGATTGTTGACTGGAAGGATAGAGCAACCTGTGTACTCTTTGGCGATGGCGCAGGCGGTGCCATACTTGAGGCAACAGATAAGGGCGGCATTTTAGCTGAGGATTTACATGCTATGGGTGAGGATGGACTTAAACTTACCGGAGGTGAAAGACTTCCTAACAATATGGTTTATACATCTGAAAGAGCTGATAATCCCTATTTAACAATGGACGGCAGGGCAATATTTAATTTTGCCACAAAGGTTGTACCAAATAGTATTAATACTATTATTGAAAAAAGCGGAGTAAGCATTGATGATGTTAAATACATAGTCCCTCATCAGGCTAACTCAAGGATAATTGATGTTGTTGCAAGAAAGCTTAAACTCCCTATTGAAAAGTTTTATTTAAACATTGAGGAATATGGTAATACATCAGCTGCAAGTATTGCCATTGCTCTTGGCGAAATGTCAAATAAGGGTATGCTTGAAAAGGGAGATAAGATAATTATATCAGGCTTTGGCGCCGGTTTAACCTGGGGCAGTATGTTGATTGAATGGTAATTTATTGATTGAGATAAAGGTAAAAGTAGAAAGGTTATAAAAAAGGTGAATTTAATGAAAACAAGAATTTGTGAAATGTTGGGTATTAAGTATCCTGTTTTTCAGGGCGCTATGGCTTGGATTGCCGATGCAAGCCTTGCTTCTGCTGTTTCAAATGCAGGCGGCTTAGGTATTATTGCAGCAGGTAATGCTCCCGCTGATGTTGTAAGAGAAGAGATCAGAAAATGTAAAGAGCTTACAGATAAGCCTTTTGGCGTTAATATTATGCTTTTATCACCATTTGTTGATGATATTGTTGACCTTGTATGTGAAGAGGGCGTTAAGGTTGTTACAACAGGTGCAGGTAATCCTTCTAAGTTTATGGATAAGTTTAAGGAGCACGGAATTTGCTTAATTCCTGTTGTGCCTTCAGTAGCTCAGGCAAAGAAAATGGAAAAGATTGGCGCAAGTGCTGTTATTGCCGAGGGTATGGAATCAGGCGGACATATTGGTAAACTTACTACCATGGCATTAGTTCCACAGGTTGTTGATGCTGTAAGTATTCCTGTTCTTGCAGCCGGAGGTATTGCAGATGGAAGAGGTATGGCAGCAGGCTTTATGCTTGGCGCAGAGGGTGTTCAGATTGGTACTCGTTTCCTTGTTGCAACAGAGTGTACTGTTCATGAAAACTACAAGGCTAAAATTTTAAAGGCTAATGATATTGCTACAGTTATTACAGGTAACATTACAGGTCATCCTGTAAGAGTAATTAAGAATAAACTTGCAAATGCCTTCTTAAAGGCTGAAAAGGAAGAAATGGGCAAGGATGAGCCTGATATGGCAAGATTTGACCAGCTTGGCACAGGTGCTTTACAGAAGTCTGTTAAACTTGGTGATGTTGACAACGGCTCTGTAATGAGTGGTCAGATTGCAGGTATGGTAAACAAGGAACAATCATGTAAGGAAATTATTGAAGAAATTATGGGTCAGTTTGAGGAACTTGTAAAGTAATAAGGAGAACTATATGAAAACAGCATTTATTTTTAGCGGTCAGGGCTCACAGTATGCAGGTATGGGCAAGGAGCTTTATGAAAATTTTGAATGTGTAAAGGCGGTATTTGATAAGGCTGATTCAGTTCTTGACTTTAAGGTAACTGATATGTGCTTTGGTGAAGATGAAAGACTTAATGAAACGGAGTATACTCAGCCTGCACTTTTAACTATGAGTTATGCGGTATATAAACTTATGAGTGAAAAAGGGTTAAAGGCAGATTATGTTGCAGGTCTTAGCTTAGGTGAATACTCTGCACATGCTGTAAGTGCAACAATGAGCTTTGAGGAGGCAGTTAAACTTGTAAGAAAAAGAGGCAAGTTTATGACTGATGCTGTGCCAAAGGGCGAGGGTGCAATGTGTGCCGTATTAAGCCTTGAGGCAGAGAAAATTCAGGAGGCTTGTAATGAAGTATCTGAAATCGGCAGATGTATGATTGCAAATTACAATGCTCCCGGTCAGATTGTTATTGCAGGTGATAAGGAGGCTGTTGAAAAGGCGGCTGAAATTGTTAAGGAAAAGGGCGCAAAGAGAGCTGTTATGCTTAATGTAAGCGGTCCTTTCCATACCTCACTTTTAAAGCCTGCTGCTGATAAACTCAATGAAGAGCTTAATAAAATTGATTTAAGTGATATGACTATTCCTGTTGTTACTAATTTAACTGCTGAAATAGTTGAGGATAAGAGTCAGGTTGTGGATATTCTTACTAAACAGGTTATGAATCCTGTTAAGTGGGAGCAGTCTGTTAAGAAAATGATTGAGCTTGGTGTGGATACATTTGTTGAAATGGGTCCGGGCAAGACATTGTCAAGCTTTGTTAAAAAGGCAGCTAAAGAGGTTGGCGCAGATGTGGCAATCTATAATGTAGAGGATTTAAAAACTCTTGAAAAGGCTATAGGAGGTTTAGGTTTATAATGAAGGATAAGACTGTTATTGTAACAGGCGGTGCAAAGGGTATTGGTAAGGCTATTGCTTTAAAGTTTGCAGGCGAGGGTGCTAATATTGTTTTAAATTACAGAAGTACATCTCCGGAAGAGGTTAAAACTGAAATTGAGGAAATGGGTGTTAAGTGTCTTACTGTTCAGGCTGATGTAAGCAGAGCAGAGGAGGCGCAGAAATTAGTTGATGCTGCTATTGCTGAGTTTGGCGGTGTAGATGTACTTATAAATAATGCAGGTATTACAAGAGATACCTTGCTTATGAGAATGAGTGAGGAGGACTTTGATGCTGTTATTGATACTAACTTAAAGGGCTGCTTTAATATGATGAAGGCAGTAAACAAGATTATGATGAAACAGAGAAGCGGCGCTATTATTAATATGTCAAGTGTTATCGGTCTTGCAGGCAATGTGGGACAGGTAAACTATGCTGCAAGTAAGGCAGGCGTACTTGGTATGACATACAGTGTTGCAAAGGAACTTGCAGCAAGAAATATTACCTGTAATGCTATTGCGCCCGGTATGATTGCAACAGATATGACAGAAGTTCTTTCTGATAAGGTTAAGGAACAGATTTTAGCAGGTATTCCGTTAAAGAGATTTGGTCAGCCTGAGGAAATTGCTGATGCAGCATTATTCCTTGCCAAGTCTAAGTATATTACAGGTCAGGTAATTACCGTAGACGGTGGTATGGTAATCGGAAGATAAACAAAATAGGGGATTGTCACCTATTTTGAAATGGGTTTTGAGTTTTAAGGAGGAAATTATCTATGGAACGTAGGGTAGTTATTACCGGTATGGGAGCCTTGACTCCTATAGGAAATAATGTTAATGAGTTTTGGGAAGGTTTGAAAAGCGGTAAGAACGGCATTGGTCTTATTACACGCTTTGACACAACAGAAAGTAAGGTAAAATGTGCAGGTGAGGTTAAGGGCTTTGACCCTTCTACAGTTGTAGATAAAAAGGAAGTTAAGAGAAACGATTTATTCAGTATTTATGCCATGGCTGCTGCCGATGAGGCAGTTAAAATGTCAGGCATTGATTTAGACAGTATTGATAAGCATAGATTAGGTGTAATTATCGGTTCAGGCATCGGCGGTCTTACTACTATTGAAGAACAGGCTACAAAGATGGCAAATAAAGGTATGTCAAGAATTGCACCTTTGTTTATTCCTATGGCTATTTCAAATATGGCGGCAGGTAATGTTGCTATAAGATTTGGTGCAAGAGGAACCTGTCTTGATATAGTTACGGCATGTGCAACTGCTACCCACTCTATTGGTGAGGCTTACAGAAATATTAAGCACGGTTACAGTGATTATATTATTGCAGGCGGATCAGAGGCTTCTATATGTAAACTTGGAATAGGTGGTTTTGCTGCATTAAAGGCACTTACAACAAGTGAAGATCCTAACAGAGCATCCACACCTTTTGATAAAGAAAGAAGCGGATTTGTAATGGGTGAGGGTGCAGGTATATTATTTATGGAATCTCTTGAGTCTGCAAAGGCAAGAGGAGCTGAAATTCTGGCTGAAATTGTTGGATACGGCTCAACCTGTGATGCACATCATATTACTGCTCCTATGCCTGATGGTGCTTGTAAGGCTATGGAGGCTGCTATGGCAGAGGCAGGTATTGATAAGACAGAGATAGGATATATTAATGCCCACGGAACTTCAACTCCTGCTAATGATTCTTCTGAAACTATAGCTATAAAGTCTGCATTTGGTGACTATGCAAAGGAGATTAACATAAGTTCAACTAAGTCTATGACAGGTCATCTTTTAGGTGCAACAGGTGGTGTTGAGGCTATTGCTACTGTTCTTGCTCTTAAGAACGGTGTTATTCCTCCAACAATCAACTATCAGGTGCCTGATGAGGAATGTGATCTTAACTATACGGTAAACAAGGCTGTTGAAAGAGATATTAAGTATGCCTTATCAAATACATTAGGCTTTGGCGGTCACAATGGTGTGCTTTGCTTAAAGAAGTGGGAGGAATAATACAATGATGGATATTAAGGAAATTATGAGTATTTTACCTCACAGACACCCATTTTTGTTAATAGACAGAGTTCTTGAAATGGAGGAAGGTAAGAAGTGTGTTGCCCTTAAAAATGTAACTATGAATGAACCTTTCTTTCAGGGACATTTTCCACAGGAGCCTGTTATGCCGGGTGTACTTATTATTGAGGCCCTTGCTCAGACAGGAGCAGTTGCAATGCTTTCTATGGAGGAATTTAAAGGAAAGATTGCTTTCTTTGGAGGTATTGACAAGGCTAAGTTTAGAGGTAAAGTAGTACCGGGGGATACATTACGCCTTGAGGTTGAAATGATTAAGATTAAGCGTAATGCAGGTATTGGAAAAGGTGTTGCTTATGTAGGTGATAAAAAGGTTGCTGAAGGCGAGCTTACATTTATGATTGGCTGATGAGGTGCTGGAATGAAATTATTTGAAAACATTAAGTCAGGCATTGACAAAATTAGTGTTGATAACCTTAAGGGTAAGGTGGATGCAATAAAAGAGGCAGTGCCTAAGAAGGAAAAGGTGGAAAAAACACCTGAAAAAAAGGAAGAAATTCCGGAGGGACATATTAAGTGCCCTTCCTGTGGCAATATAATGGAGAAGAGGGCTTTAGGGCCTTTAAGAATATGTCCTAAGTGTGCAAAGCTTTTCAGAATGAATGCTAAGGACAGAATAAAAGCTATTGTTGACAAAAACAGTTTTGAGGAATTTGATATTAATATGGAGTCAAAGAATCCTCTTAACTTCCCTGACTATTCAGCAAAGGTAAAGAGCTTACAGGAAAAGACAGGCTTAAAGGATGCCATTAAGACAGGTAAGTGTACAATTGGAGGCAGACCTTGTGTTATTGCTGTTATGGATAGTGGTTTTATGATGGCTTCTCTCGGCTCTGTTGTAGGTGAAAAGCTGACAAGAGCCTTTGAGTATGCTACTGAAAATAAAATGGCTGTTATTGTATTTACCTGTTCAGGCGGTGCCAGAATGCAGGAGGGCATTATATCCCTTATGCAGATGGCTAAGGTAAGTGCCGCAGTTGCCAAGCACTCTCAGGCAGGACTTCTCTATGTTACGGTTCTTACTGACCCAACATATGGTGGAGTTACGGCAAGCTATGCTATGCTTGGTGATATTATACTTTCAGAGCCTAAGGCTGCTATCGGCTTTGCAGGCAGACGTGTTATTGAGGGTACTATTAAGCAGAAACTTCCCGATGAATTTCAGACATCAGAATTTTTACTTGAACATGGCTTTGTAGATGCTATTGTTGAAAGAGAAAAGCTGCCTGAAACTTTAGAAAGAATACTTAAGCTTCACAATATTAAGAAAGTAGGTGAAGAATAATGCCGGCTTATGATAAGGTAAAAATTGCAAGAAAGGTATCAAGACCTACTGCTCTTGATTATATTAATCATATTTTTGATGAGTTTATAGAATTCCACGGTGACAGAAACTTCAGAGATGATGCAGCTATTGTAGGCGGTGTTGCTTTGCTTAAGGATACACCTGTTACGGTAATTGGTGTGCAAAAGGGCAAAACAATGGAAGAAAATATTGAGAGAAACTTTGGTCAGCCTCATCCCGAGGGATATAGAAAGGCTTTAAGACTTATGAAGCAGGCTGAAAAATTCCATAGACCTGTTATTAGCTTTATTAACACCAGTGGTGCTTATCCGGGTGTGGGAGCTGAGGAAAGAGGTCAGGGTGAGGCTATTGCCAGAAACCTTATGGAAATGGCTGTGTTAAAGGTGCCGTCAATTTCTGTATTTATTGGCGAAGGCGGCAGCGGTGGTGCTCTTGCCCTTGCTGTTACTGACAGAGTATGGATGCTTGAAAATTCTATTTATGCGGTTCTCTCCCCCGAAGGCTTTGCAAGTATTCTCTGGAAGGATCCTAAGAGAGCAAAGGAAGCTGCCGATGTAATGAAGATTACGGCAGAGGACCTTCTTAATCTTAATGCGGTGGATAAGGTTATTAAGGAGGTTGACGGTGGAGCACAGAATGATTTTGGCTTTACTGCTAATCTTTTGAAGTCTAAGCTTGAAACTGAAATTGAAATTTTGCAGTCTAAGGATATTGATACTCTTCTTCAAGAGAGATATGAGAGATTTAGACAATTCGGTGAATTTATTGAAGAATAAAAAAATTCGGGATTTTCCTAATTCATTAAGTTAATTTGTGTGCTGTCTTAGCAGGGCGGCACTCATTCTGATGGCTAGAGATGACTTGTACTCCTGCTAAAGGGTACTTGTCAGCATAGCCGAACGGAGAAATTTATTTTTTGACTTAATGGTTCAGGGGAAATCCCGAATTTTTTATTTTTCATTTTTACACTTGTCACAAATACCGTAAAAGTTAATGTCATAAGCATCAATACTATATCCTGATAAATCTTCAAGGTCATTAATATGCTTTTTTAAATCAATGTTGCCAAAATAGTCGGTTACACTATGGCACTTTGTGCATATGACGTGAGAATGTTTGTCAATATTTGCATCATAGCGGTTGCTGTCCTCACTAACATTAAATTCTTTAATGAGGTGTGCATCTCTTAAGGATGCAACTGTTTTGTAAACTGTGGCAAGGCTCATGGCAGGAAAGTCATCCCTAAGGTCATTATATATTGTTTCAACTGTGGGGTGACTGGTTGTGTTTACAAGATAGTTGTAAATAGCAAGTCGCTGAGGCGTGACCTTTAATTTATTCGTTTTTAAGTTTTCTGCAAGCTGGTTCATAATATTATACCTCTCTTTTGATAATTATTGTTATTTAATAATAATATAGAAATCATATTTTGTCAAGCCCCCAAAATAGTATACAATATATGTTAAAGAGACAATGTTTTGTTACATATTAACATATTAAAATAATAAAAAATATTCAATATTATTGTAAAACAGGTTATTTTGTGGTAATATAGAAATAATTAATAATAGGAAGTGTGAATTAATATGAATATAATTTTACATCAGCCGGAAATACCTATGAATACCGGCAATATAGGACGTACCTGTGTTGCTACTGGTACAAGACTTCATCTTATAAGACCATTGGGCTTTTTAATTAATGACAAAACATTAAAAAGGGCAGGTATGGATTATTGGAAGGATTTAGATGTAACTTATTATGACAATTTTGAGGACTTTGTTGAAAGAAATCCTGATGCCAAAATTTATATGGCTACAACAAAGGCACAGCATTGCTATACTGATGTTAAATATGGTGAAAATGATTTTATTATGTTTGGCAGTGAAGGCAGCGGCATTCCTGAGGAAATTCTTCTTAAATACAAGGAAACCTGTGTCAGAATACCTATGCTTGAGCAGTACAGAAGTCTTAATCTTTCAAATTCAGTTGCTATTGTGCTTTATGAGGCTTTAAGACAAAATGGCTTTAAGGGTTGCTGCTTTGAGGGTCATTTACATAGACACAGCTGGGATGAAGTTGTAGAATAAGGGGGAAATTATATGGAAGATACTATTATTGTAATTATGCTTAAAAATAAAACCACGGGCTTTCTTGAAAAGGAACTTGCAAGCCTGGATTTAACGGAAAATGTTGAATATATTGTCAATATTTTTGCAACAGATGAGGAAGAGGGCAGAAAGCTCCATATTAAGTTGTCAACGGAAAGAAATGTTGAGGATTGGGAGTATTCGGCTATTTATGATTATTATGACCCTGAGTGCTTTAAGGAAAAGGCAGAGGTTATCGATGCAGATGATGATTACAATCCTGTGTGGGAGCTTGTAATTGATTATAATGAAGATATTTCTATTCTTGAAGAAAAGGTTGCCGAACTTCTGGCAATACACAAAAGGGAAATAGAGGATGTATTTGAAACAATAAGGGATAAGGAGAGTGAGTATAGCGATGGGGAATAATGAAATAAGCCTTAACAGCAATATGGGTAAAAATAATTCACCTAAGAATAAAATTATTGCTGTAGCTGTAGCTGTGGTAATTGTTATAGCGGCAATTATTGGTTATTATGTTTACAGAAAGGCAAATATAACTGAAATTTCAGTCGGGTTGTCTGATATTGAGCTTACTGATGAGCTTAAAGCAGGTATGAAGGATATTGCAGTAAATTGGCAGTCTGAATTTAACGAAAATAAAATTGACAAGGTGTATACAAGTCAATATGGACTTTTATACAGCTATAAAGATAAGACTAATGTTGTTGTGTCTGATTTGAATAGTGAAAGTGATATTGATGAAAAAACTCTTGCGGAAATGGATGTTCTTTATGTTAAACCAAAAGATATTACAGACACTATGACAGGTGATGAGCTTGATATTTTTGTGTCAGTTAATTCAAAAGAGGGCTATTGCATTGTGTCCCCTAAGGGTGAGGAGGCAATTCTTACAGAAACGGAATTTAAAAATCTCCTTATGAGATATGCTCCTACTCACGGTGAAATAAGAAATCCTCAAAGAGGTACTGATGAGCATACTGCAATTATTGCAGGTGCAGGTCTTAATGCTGATATAATTGATATTAAGCATATTGCTTGTGATGATAAGTATGCAGTAGTTGTAGCCAATGAAGTTAAAAATCCTGCCTATATTCAGGAAATTGCTTTAAGTAAGAATGAAAATGGATGGAGCATTGTCAATGATAAGTTGGCTTATTCTGAAAGCTCTTATATAGATATTAATACAACCTGTCCTGATATGGACTTGGGCTTAATGCCTATTTATAATATACAGGATTTTGAGCCGATTCAGACGGATAAAATGTCAGGAATAGCAGATTCTCTTATTCAGCTTAATATGATGACAGAGGCAGATAAGAATACAATGTATGCCTGTAGCTGCGGAAGATTCGCATATATTCAGCTCCAAAGCGGAAAAAGGCTTATTGGATATGTTAATGATGAGGGTCAGCTTGAATTTAATGAAGCTGCGGATATTAGCTCTACTATTTCCTATATGCTTCAGTGTCAGGAAAATCCGCCTGTATTTATTGCAAGATTTGAATAATTAAAGAAAAAAACTCTCCTGTGTATATTGCATTTTGGAGAGTTTTTTATATATGTTACTATAAGATTATATTTTTTTAGGAGGTTTTTATGATAAGGACAGCAATAGCAGGATTAGGTCAGCAGGGTAGAAAATATGCTGAAATGATTTATAACAATGAAATTAATAATATGGAGCTTACTGCAGTAGTAGCAAGGTCTGCAGAAAATATAAGGTGGGCTGAAAAAAATATTGTGGGGGTTAAGATATATCCCGACTATGATACTCTCTTTAAAAATTCCATTGAATTTGATGCAATCATTATAGCCACACCTCACAAAAGTCATCCGGAAATTGCAATGGCAGCATTTGATAAAAATATAGCGGTTCTTTGTGATAAGCCTTCAGGTATCAATTTAAAGGAAGTTGAAAAAATGAACAAGGCGGCTAAAATTAATAATGTTCCTTTTGCGATGATTTTTAATTACAGAGTTCAGCCTGTATATAAATGGATAAAAGAAACTTTTGATAAGGGAGAAATAGGCAGTGTAAAACGTATTCTCTTTAAAGTTTGTAAAAATTTCAGAACTCAGCATTATCACAATTCGGCAGGTTGGCGCAGTACGTGGGAAGGCGAAGGAGGCGGTGCTCTTATTAATCAGGGGCAACATATGCTTGATTTGTGGTGCTGGTATTTTGGTATGCCTGATAAAATTATGTCAAATGTGTGCTATGGTAAATATAATGATTTTGATGTAGATGATGAGGCTTCAATTCTAATGAAATACAAGGACAAGTCAGGTGTGTTTATTATTTCAACGGGAGAGCCTATGTCGGAAGATGTTATTGAA
>CABVEG010000015.1 GCA_902497185.1 uncultured Eubacteriales bacterium
AATCAAGTAATTTTATACATATTTTTATAAAAAAATTATAGGTATAAATGTTAAATAAATGAAAGCTTTTATTGTAAAGATAAGGATTTAATGTTACAATAATTATATCATTATTGAAGGGAGAGTTTTAATTGATAAATAAGTCAACGGCAGAAAACGTGCTTTTAAGTGCGGTCAGCAATGGTGCGGAATTTGCTGAAATATTTGTAGAAAATAATGTAAAAAATTCTATTGGAGTTATAAACGGAAAAGTGGAAAGAGCCAATTCAGGTGTAGATTTTGGCTGCGGTATAAGAATTATAAATAAAGATAAGGTGGTATATGTTTATACCAATAAACTTGATAAAGATAACCTTATAAAACTGGCTAAAGAAGGCGCAAAGGCTATAAAGGGGACACACAGCATAAAAAACATTGTATTTAGTGATATTGCTGTAAATAAGCTTTATACACCTACAATTATGCCTGAAAATGTAAACAAAAGGGATATTGTAAATATGCTTAAACTTGGCAGCAATGCAGCGTATAGCTATAATGAGCTTATAAGCCAAACTAATTTAAGCTATAGTGATTCAACTCAAAATGTAATAATAGCCAATTCAGAAGGTCTGTGGGCAGAGGATGAAAGAGTAAGGACAAGAATAGCTGTGTCTGCTGTGGCATCTGACGGCAATGAAAAACAGAACGGATATTTTGGTCCTGGAGCATTAAAAGGCTTTGAATTTTATAATACAATAGATATTGAAAATATAGCTAAGGAGGCAGCACGTTCTGCTGTAACAATGCTTAAAGCTGATGATTGTCCAAGTGGTAAGATGCCTGTAATTATGGATAATGGTTTTGGAGGAGTAATTTTTCACGAGGCTTGCGGACATGGTTTGGAGGCTGCTGCAATTAGCAAGAAAGCATCTGTATTTACGGATAAAATTGGTCAAAAAATTGCATCAGATAAACTTACTGCTATTGATGACGGCACTATTCCGGGCAGCTGGGGAAGTATTAATATTGATGATGAGGGTATAAGGGGACAAAAAAATATACTTATTGAAAACGGTATATTAAAAGGTTATATGGTTGACAGATATAACGGAAGCCTTATTGGTATGAAGCCTACAGGTTCATCAAGACGTGAAAGTTATAAATATGTTCCCGTATCAAGAATGACCAATACTTATATAGCAGCGGGAAAGGATAAAAAAGAAGATATTATTTCAAGTACCGAATATGGCTTATATGCAAAATATATGGGCGGAGGTTCAGTGAATCCTGCAAGTGGTGATTTTAACTTTGCTGTCAGTGAGGCATATATAATAAGAAATGGTAAAATTTGTGAACCTGTGAGAGGAGCAACTCTTATAGGTAAAGGTTCAGAAGTACTGTTAAATATAGATATGATTTCTGATAATCTGGCTCTTGCCGAAGGTATGTGCGGCGCATCAAGCGGTGCTGTGCCTGTTTGTGTTGGTCAACCTATGCTTAGAGTACAGAATATTACGGTTGGAGGCAGAGCATAATGAATATTAATGAATTAAAGAATACACTTTTTGAAAAAGCTGAAAATAAAGGGTTTAGCGCTTATGAAATATATTATAATGATAATTCTGCTTTTAAGGTAAGTGTTTATAAGGGAAAGATTGAAAAATTTCAGAATAGTCAAAGCGGCGGATTTTGTTTTAGGGGAATATATAAGAATAAAATGGGCTATTATTTTAGTGAAACAATTGATGCTGTAGATGCTGATGCTGTTATTGAAAATGCCATGGAAAATGCTGAAATATTATCAGGTGAAGATGAGGAGTTTATATTTGAGGGTAGCAGTAAGTATGCAAAGGTAAATACTTTTAATGATGACATTGAAAATATGAGTATTGAGGATAAAATAGCTGCTGCTGTTGAAATGGAGAAAAGTGCAATAGAGTATGATAACAGAATAACAGTAAACAGTTCTGTTGTCGTTACGGGAAGTAATATGGTATATATTTCAAATAATAAGGGTCTTAATTTAAGCGAAAAAAGTAATTATATTATGGCACACATTGAAGTTATGGCTAATAATGGTGATGAAACTAAGGAAAAAGGTGAACTTTGGCTTGGAAATAGCTTGGAAGAATTTAAGCCAAGAGAAATAGCTGAAAAGGCGGCGGAAAAAGTTATTTATGCTTTAGGCGGCAGCTCTGTTGAAAGCGGTAAAAGGAATGTTATAATTGAAAATAAGGTTTTTGCTGATATTTTAGAGTGCTTTTGCAGTAATTTTTATGCGGATAATGTACAAAAGGGATTTTCGTTGCTTAAGGGTAAAATAGGAGAAAAAATTGCTGATGATAAAATAACCATAATAGATAATCCTTTACTTGAAAATGGGTATATTATAACTGCTTTTGACAGTGAAGGTGTAGCAACATATAGTAAAAATGTGATAGAATCAGGTATATTGAAAACCTATCTTTATAATCTTAAGTCAGCAAACAAAGATAATGTTAAATCAACGGGTAATGGCTTTAAGTTTGGCTTTAAGAGTGCTGTAAGTACTTCTACAACTAATTTTTATATAAAAGAGGGAAGCTTAGAAATTAATGAGATGGTTGAGAAAATGGGAGATGGTCTTATAATAACCGATGTTGCAGGTTTGCATTCAGGGGCAAGTGCTGTGTCAGGTGATTTTTCATTTGCAGCTGAAGGCTTTAAAGTAGAAAATGGCAATATAACAGCTCCTGTAAATCAAATAACTATTGCAGGCAATTTTTATGAAATTTTGAATAGTATTGAACTTGTGGGAAATGATTTGAAGTTTAACAGCTCGGCTATAGGTTCACCTTCTTTGTTGATTAAGGATATTAACGTTGCAGGATTATAGTGTAAAAGGTCTTGGGTAATTTGCTCAAGACCTTTTATATTTTCACACTTATATATTTAATTCATATAATGTATTAAATAGTATTAAGGAGATGATTAAATGCGTGATACAATGGAACAGGACTATATGGAAAATCAAAAATGCATACCTTTTGAAACACCAATTGAGCCCAACAGTTTAGCAAGAGCCTATGTGCCGTTTCAAAAAATATGTGATTATTTTGAGCCAATGGAGGGTTTAAAAAACGGTACAATATTCCCCGGCTTATATAAGCCATTTAAACGCTAATGGAGGTTATTATGACAGAAAAAGAATTGCTAAAAAATCTTACTGTTCTTGATTTTATGGCTGTGGATCTGCAGCTGTATTTAGATACACATCCTGATGATAAAGAAGCTCTGGAAAAATACAATTCCGTTATAAAAGAGGCTGATATGCTAAGAAGTCAATATGAAAAGAATTTTGGACCTCTTTTTTCCTTCCGTTCATATATTCATGGCGATAAATTCAAATGGATTAATGAACCTTGGCCTTGGGATAGTAAAGCCAATTTTAATATTGATAGGGAGGATAATTAAATGTTTATTTATGAGAAAAAACTTGAGTTCCCTGTTAAAATATCTAACACTGACCCAAGACTTGCAGGATTGATTATTACTCAGTTTGGTGGTCCGGACGGTGAACTTGGTGCATCTTTGAGATATTTTAGTCAGAAATTTGATATGGTTACTCCTGAGGCAACAGCAATATTAAACGATATTGCTACTGAAGAATTGGCGCATTTGGAAATGATTGGAGCAATGTGTATTCAGCTTAGTGAAAATGCTGATATTGATGAAATAAAAAAAGCCGGTTTCGACAAATATTATGTAGACCATGGTACGGGTATTTATCCATCAAGTGCCTCCGGTGTTCCTTTTACCGCTTCTTATTTACAGTCAAAAGGAGATCCTATTACAAATTTATATGAAGATATGGCTGCTGAACAAAAGGCTCGTTCAACATATGAATATCTTATGGAAATGACAGACGACCCAGATGTAATGGGTCCCCTGAAGTTTTTAAGAGAGAGGGAAATTGTTCATTTTCAAAGATTCGGTGAAGCATTAAGAATAGTTCAGGATTACATGGACTCAAAAAGACAATTTGTTATGCCTAAAACAGAATGTAATATGAATAAAAAGTGCAAATGCAGATAACTTTGCCTCCGGTTTAACCGGAGGTTGTTTTTATATTGCATAAAAAGAGGTAATTATTCATCGTTTTTTGGTAAAAGCCGCCAAAAAAATGATGCATAGTAAATAATTGTTGAATAAAATTATATTTTATGATAAAATATTACGATAAGGAGTGATATAATGAAAAAAGTGTTAATATATATATGCACATTAATACTTGGAATATCAACTGTATTTGCTGTTCAGGTAACTGCTGCTGAAAAAAATGCACAGAAAATAAATGTTTTCTTAAATGGTGAACTTATAATTTTTCCAAATCAGCAGCCAACAGTTGTTGAAAGAAGAACTCTTATACCTTTGAGGGGTATATTTGAAAAGATGGGTTATAGTGTAAGCTGGGATGCAAAAACAAAGTCATGCGTTATTTCAAATGATATACAAACAATCACAATGAGAAACGGACATAAGGGTATGCAGGTAAATGACAGGGCATATATGCTTGATGTGCCTGCTCAGATTATAAATGATTCTCTTATGATTCCTCTAAGAGCTGTTGCAGAATGTACAGGAGCAACAGTTACATGGGATGCACCTACTAAGGCTGTCTACATTAATAGCAATCAGAACGAACAGGTCACTTACAGTGTAAATCAGTTTGTTGTTGAGTATACGGAAATTATTAGTGAGCTTGAAGATGCTGACAAATTATTTAGTACTTTAAATTCTCTAACAGATAAAAATTATGGCAAAATGGTTAATACTCTTAAAAATGAGTCTGAAAAAGCTAAGATAAGCCTTAACAATGTACATACAGGTTTATCGGAAATGACAGTTCCGGAGGAATATAAGGAACTTCAAAGATTATCATTAGATGCAGTTGAAAACGGTATTCAGCTTTGTAAGCTTATAGATTCTATGATAAATGATGAAATTAGTTATGACGAGGCTGCTGCTGAAATTAAATCTATTTCAGATGAAGCGTTTGAAATTAACAATGAGTTGAATAATGCTATGGCAGGCTTAAATTTAAGCTTGTACAGATAGTTGGAGGAGTGTATATGAATAAGAAAAAAAGTTGTAATTTGGGCAAAGGAATAGGAGGTCAGGCTGTAATTGAAGGTGTTATGATGAGAGGAAAGAAAATGTACTCATTATCTGTCAGAACACCTGATCAAAAAATTAAAACAGTTAAGACTTTTTTTAAGCCGGCCAAGGATAAGTGTTTTATATTGGGATTGCCTATTTTTAGAGGTGTTGTTGCTTTTATTGATTCTCTTGTAACAGGTATGAAGGTTACAATGAAGTCTGCCGAACTTGCAGGACTTGATGATATTGAGTATGACAAGGAAAGCAAGTTTGAAATGTGGCTTGAAAAGAAATTTGGCGATAAACTTGCTGATTATTTGATTTATTTCAGTGTATTTGTGTCAATTCTTCTTTGTGTAGGTTTGTTTATTTTTGTGCCAACTGTTGTGGGCGGTTGGATTAACGGTTTCTTAGGCGGTGATCCCGGTGTTAGAGGTGCAATAGAAAGCATTATTAAAATTTTGATTTTCCTTGGTTATATGATACTTGTTTCACAAACTAAGGACATTAAAAGAGTGTTTATGTATCATGGGGCAGAGCATAAGACAATTAATTGCTTTGAAAGCGATATGGAACTGACTGTTGAAAATGTCAAAAAAAGTACACGTTTTCATAAGAGATGCGGTACCAGCTTTTTGGTAATTGTACTTATTGTCAGCATAATTGTAGCTTTTATATTTATTAAAACAAATATTTTGTGGTTAAGAATCTTATTAAGAATCCTTATGCTTCCGGTTATTGCAGGCTTATCCTACGAAGTTATCAGATGGGCAGGCAGACATGATAACTGGCTTGTTAATGTTGTAAGTTTTCCGGGAATTGCAATGCAGCTTATAACAACAAAGGAACCTGACGACAGTATGATTGAGGTTGCCATAGCTTCACTTAAGGCTGTTTTGGAGGAGGAACCTGAGGATGACGATAGCAAAGGCTGTTAATAATATAAGAGAAAAATTTGTAAATGCAGGAATTGACACTGCATATCTTGACGCACAGCTTATTGTTGGCAGTGCTCTTAATATGACAAGAGTGCAAATATTGACTTATCCGGACCGAATTATTGCAGAAAATGAAAAGTGTAAAATAAATGAAATGTGTCTTAAAAGAATAAACCGTATGCCTATGCAGTATATTTTAGGTAAGTGTGAGTTTATGGGGCTTAATTTTAAGGTTAATGAAAATACCCTCATTCCCAGAGGAGATACGGAAATTTTGGTTGAAACTGCAATTAATTTTATAAAAGAAAGAAAATATAAATCAGTTATTGACATTGGAACAGGTTCGGGAGCAATAGCTGTAAGCATTGCAAAATATACAGACGTTGAAGTAACTGCTGTAGACATTTCCAATGATGCTTTAGCTGTTGCAAAGGAAAATGCAGAAGAAAATAATGTTGATATTAAATTTATTAACAGTGATATATTTAAAAATATTAATGAGCGATATGATTTAATTGTTTCAAATCCGCCATATATCGAAAAAGATGTTATTAAAACATTAGAACCGGATGTTAGAGATTATGAGCCTTTGCTTGCACTTGACGGAGGCAGTGACGGTCTTGATTTTTACAAAAGAATTATAAATGAATTCAGCAATTATATAAATATAAATGGAAGCATAATATTTGAAATTGGTTATAATCAGGGTAAGGCTGTGTCAGAGTTTTTGAGTGCTTATAGCTTTGAAAAAATAAGTATTGAAAAAGATTTGGCGGGGCTTGATCGGGTTGTAATCGGTAGTAATTTGTGTTATGATAATACTATAAATGATGGAGGAATTTGATTATGCTAGAAAGATTAGCAGATATCGAAAAAAGATATATTGACCTTTCGGATAAAATTAATGACCCTGATGTTATTAATAATAACGCAGAATGGCGTAAACTTATGAAGGAACATAGTGACATTGCACCTATTGTTGCGAAATACAGAGAATATAATGAAACAGAAGAAAATGTTGCAGAGGCAAGAGAAATGCTTAATGATTCTGATGAAGAAATGAGAGCACTTGCAAAAGAGGAATTTGCTGAAGGCAATAAAAGGCTTGAGGAATTAAAGGAAGAATTGAAAATTCTTATGCTGCCAAAGGACCCTAATGATGACAAAAATGTTATTGTGGAAATAAGAGGCGGCGCAGGTGGTGATGAAGCCAATATATTTGCCGGTGACCTTTTCAGAATGTATTCCAGATATGCTGAAAGAAGACATTGGAAAACAGAAATAATGAGTGCAAATGAATGCGAGGCAGGCGGCTTTAGGGAAATTTCATTTATGATTAACGGTCAGGGTGCCTATTCCAGGCTAAAGTATGAAAGCGGCGTACACAGAGTACAGAGAATACCTACTACTGAATCAGGCGGAAGAATTCATACATCAACTGCATCTGTTGCAGTATTGCCTGAAGTTGAGGAAGTGGATGTTAAGCTGGATATGAATGATTGCAGGTTTGATGTGTTCAGAGCATCAGGTAATGGCGGACAGTGTGTAAATACTACTGATTCAGCCGTAAGACTTACTCATATGCCTACAGGAATTGTTATTTCCTGTCAGGACGAAAAAAGCCAGATTAAAAATAAAGAAAAGGCTTTAAAGGTATTGATGAGTAAGCTCTATGATCTTGAACAGGAAAAACAGCACGCTGAAGTAGCTGCTGAAAGAAAAAGTCAGATAGGCAGAGGCAACAGAAACGAAAGAATTAGAACTTACAATTATCCTCAGGGTAGAGTTACAGACCACAGAATCGGTCTTACGCTTCACAGATTAGATACAATTATTGATGGTGATTTGGACGAAATAATGGACACATTAATTACAACAGAGCAGGCAGAAAAGTTAAAGTCCGGCACTGAAGAATAAATTTAATAAAAAAAGGAGATGTTAAAATGCACATTAACAAAGAAGAATTTAAGAAAAAGCTTGCAGCTAATGTAAAGACATTGTCACGTAAGACTATTGAAACTGCAACAAAGGAACAGCTTTATGAGGCTCTTGTATTTACAATAAGAGATTATGTAACAGATAAGTGGCTTGAAACCCATGAAACCTATGACAAAACAGGCTGTAAAATTGTATGTTACCTTTCAATGGAATTTCTTATGGGCAGATTTTTGGGAAATGCTATTCTTAATATGACTATGCTTAGTGATGTTAAGGAAGTTTTAAGTGAATTAGACATTGATTACAATTTACTTGAAGAGGTTGAAAGAGATCCCGGCTTAGGCAATGGTGGTTTAGGAAGATTAGCTGCCTGTTTCTTAGATTCACTTTCTACTCTTGAATTACCTGCCTACGGCTGTGGTATAAGATACCATTATGGTATATTTGAGCAGAGAATAGAAAACGGTTATCAGATTGAAGTTCCTGATAATTGGCTTCAGGATGGTGATATGTGGGGTGTTAAGCGCCCTGAATACGCTGTTGAAGTTAAGTTTGGTGGTAATGTTAAGGCAGTTAAGCAGGAGGATGGACAGTATAAATTTGAACAGGAAAATTATCAGTCTGTAATTGCTGTACCTTATGATTATCCTGTGATTGGTTACGATAATAACACAGTAAATACTTTAAGATTATGGGATGCTGAGGCAAAAAATAAATTTGACCTTAAGAGCTTTAATGAAGGTAATTATAATAAGGCTGTTGAGGAAGAAAATCTTGCCAAGACATTAACAGAGGTACTTTATCCTGCTGATGAGCATTATGCAGGTAAAGAATTAAGATTACGTCAGCAGTATTTCTTTGTATCTGCAACTTTACAAAGAGTTATGAATAAATTTGTTCAGAAGTTTGGCAATGATTTTTCATTATTGCCTGAAAAGTATGCATTCCAGTTAAATGATACTCACCCAAGTATTGCAGTTGCAGAGCTTATGAGATTGTTGGTTGATGAACATAATGTAGCTTGGGATGAAGCATGGGAGATTACTAAGAAGTGCTGTGCTTATACTAACCATACTATTATGGCAGAGGCTCTTGAAAAGTGGCCGATTGAGTTATTCTCAAGATTACTTCCACGTATATATATGATTGTTGAGGAAATTAACAGAAGATTCTGTGAGTTCCTTATTAACAAATATGGCAACAATGCTGATAAAATCAGAAAGATGGCTATTATTGCTGATGGTCAGGTTAGAATGGCTTGGCTTGCAATTGTAGGCAGTCATTCCGTAAACGGTGTTGCTGCACTTCATACAGAAATACTTAAAAATCAGGAATTAAAGGACTTTTATGAAATTTATCCTGAAAAGTTTAACAATAAGACTAACGGTATTACACAGAGAAGATGGCTTGGTCATGCAAATCCTGAATTAGCTAAGTTAATTGCTGAAAATATTGGTGACGGTTTCTATACTGATTTATCAGAGCTTGAAAAACTTGTACCTTTAGCTGATGATAAGAATTTCCAGAAGAAATTTATGGATATTAAGAAGGCTAATAAGATTGCTTTAGCTGATTATTTTAAGGCTAATATGGGTATTGAAATTGATCCAAATTCAATTTATGATATTCAAGTTAAGAGATTGCATGAATATAAAAGACAGCTTTTAAATATTCTTCACGTAATGAGTCTTTATAATAAGTTAAAGGCAAATCCGGGCTTGGATATTGTGCCAAGAACATTTATATTCGGTGCTAAGTCTGCCGCCGGCTACAGAAGAGCTAAGCTTATTATTAAGCTTATAAATTCAGTGGCTAATCTTGTTAACAACGATGAATCAATTGAGGGTAAGATTAAGGTTATATTTGCTGAAAACTATAGAGTAAGTTTAGCTGAAAAACTTATTCCTGCGGCTGATGTGTCTGAACAGATTTCCACTGCATCTAAAGAGGCATCAGGTACAGGTAATATGAAGTTTATGCTTAACGGTGCAGTAACTATGGGTACTCTTGACGGTGCTAATGTTGAAATTCGTGAAGAAGTTGGTGATGAAAATATCTTTATATTTGGTATGAAGGCTGATGAGGTTATTGCTGAATACGGCAAGAACGACTATAATCCTTGGGATATTTATAATATGAACTCCGATGTAAGAGGCGTATTAAATATGCTTATTAACGGTACTCTTGATGAAGATACTGAATTATTCAGAGAAATTTATGATGCTCTTCTTAACGGTTATAATGGTTCAAGACCTGATGAATATTTTGTTCTTAAGGACTTTGCTTCCTATGCAGAGGCACAGAAGAAGGTTGATGCAGTATATAAGGATAAAGAAAAGTGGGCTAAGATGGTAATATTAAATACTGCTCACAGCGGCAAGTTCTCATCAGATAGAACTATTAAGGAATATGCTGATGAAATCTGGAATTTAAAGCCTGTTCACATTGAAATGAAAGACTGATCTAATATATATAAAATAAAATAATTTTTTTTCAATCAGTATGGTTTGCTGAAATTCTAATATTTAAAAATAAATCCCTTTAATTGGGATTTATTTTTTTTGGCTGCATATAATGTTCTGAGGTGATTAAATATGGAAGAAAACAACAATATGAACATAGATGCTTCTCAATTAGAGAAAATATTATCAGTAATGAAATTAATGAATAATTTGAACAACACTAATGCAAATAGTGGTGCTGAAGATATTCAATCAAAAAATTTGCCGTCAAATGAAATAGTTGAAAAGATGGATGGAAATACAGCATTAAGGAGAATTAAGGAGGCAATACCTTTCCTTGATATGCCTTATCAGAAAAATATAGGTTTAATGGTAAAACTTATGGAAATAGATAAACTTGTAAATAATTTCAGAACTATGTCTGTTTCAGGAGGACATAATAACGGCATAAAAAAGCAGATGTTAATGGCTATACGTCCCGAACTTGATACGAGAAAACAAAAAATGGTTGATGTATTTGTAAAGGTTATGGAAATAAATGACATTGTGGAGGGATTAAGAGTAAATGAATAGCGATATTTTAAATAATAAGGCATTTGACTGTTTAGACCATAATACAAAAAAAGCTTTTGTAAGTCTTAGTGAAAATATGAAAAACAAAACATATGAAGAAAAACTTGCTATGATAATAGCATTTTTGCAGTCATTACCAAAAGGAATAACATTTACTTCCGATGAAAAAAAGGCAATGCTTGATGCCGTTATGGAAAATATGAATGAAAACGAAAAAAGACAGATAAAAATGCTTTTAGGTGTTTTAGGTATTTAAAAAATGAAGTATTTATCTCAAAAAAATTCAAAAAATAATCTCAAACTGCTTAAAATCGTTAGAAAAAATAAAAAAATTGCAATTTATTAAAAAGATTATGCAAAAAATGGTCCATAAAGGTTGACAATTCTCTTAAATGTGATATTATAAATAGTATGGAGGTGTAGCCGGAATGTTTATTTTTAATCCAAAGACAAATGTTATAGAAAGACGTGAGTCGGTTTATCCCCTACAGGATGTAGATAAACCAAACCTTTATGATAATTTATACAGCTACGATGAAGTTCCTAAAATCGCATTTAACCACAGAATTGTGCCTATGGATGTGCCCGATGAAATATGGATTACGGACACTACTTTCAGAGATGGTCAGCAGTCACGTGAACCTTATACTGTAAAGCAGATGGAGTATATTTATAAACAGTTACATAGATTAGGCGGACCTAAAGGTATTATAAAACAAAGTGAATTTTTTGTGTATTCAAAAAAAGACCAGGATGCGGTATATAAATGTCTAGAAATGGACTACAGATTTCCTGAAGTTACTACATGGATCAGAGCCAATAAAAAAGATTTTGAGCTTGTTAAGTCTATAGGTGTTAAGGAAACGGGTATTCTTGTAAGCTGCTCTGATTATCACATTTTTTATAAAATGAATATGAAGCGCAGTGAGATAATGGAGCATTATCTTTCAATTATACGCCAGTGTATTGAAACAGGCATAAAACCAAGATGTCACTTTGAGGATATTACAAGAGCTGATTTTTATGGCTTTGTTGTACCCTTTGCTTCTGAACTGATGAAACTTTATGAAGAAACCGGAGTTCCAATTAAAATAAGAGCCTGTGATACAATGGGCTATGGTATCAATACTCCCGGTACCGTTCTTCCCAGAAGTGTATCAGGTATTATATACGGCTTGCACCATTATGCAGGAGTTCCCAATCATCTTCTTGAGTGGCACGGACATAATGATTTTTACAGAGCTGTTACAAATGCCACAACAGCATGGCTTTATGGCTGCTGTAGTGTAAATACATCATTATTTGGTATAGGTGAGAGAACAGGCAACACTCCTCTTGAAGCAATGGTATTTGAATACGCACAGTTAAGAGGTACTCTTGACGGTATGGATACTACGATTATTACCGAGCTTGCTGATTATTATCGTAAGGAGATAGGTTATGATATACCTCCTATGACACCTTTTGTAGGAGATAATTTTAATCTTACAAGAGCGGGTATTCATGCAGATGGTATACTTAAAAATGAAGAAATTTACAACATATTTAATACTGAGCTTTTGTTAAAGCGACCTGTTAAGATAGCTGTAGGCAAAACTTCAGGACTTGCAGGTATTGCACACTGGCTTAATTCCTACTTTAAGTATGAGGGTGACAAAAAGATTGGAAAGCAGCACCCTGTAGTACAGCGTATAAAAGAATGGGTTGATAAGCAGTATGACGAGGGCAGAGTTACACAGATCAGTGATATGGAGCTTGCAAAACTTGCAAACACTGAAATGGAAAACTACCTTAATGAAATAAATAAAAATTATTAAGCAAAGGAGAAACAGAAAATGAATAAAATTGAAGTTGCAAAGGAAAAATTCGGCAAGTTAATTGAAGAACAGCTTGCCAGAGTTGAAAAGATGAAGGCAGATAAGGAGTTTATTGATTTTTCAAAACTTCCTGTTATTAAGATTGGTATTTGCGGTGGCGACGGTATTGGTCCTGCAATTACTGCACAGGCACAGAGAATACTTGAATTTTTATTAGCTGATGAGGTTAAGGCTGGTAAGGTTGAGTTTAAAGTAATTGACGGTCTTACTATTGAAAATAGAATTGCAGCCGGTAAGGCTATTCCTGATGATGTGTTGGCTGAATTAAAAGAGTGCCCTGTTATATTAAAGGGACCTACAACTACACCAAGAGCAGGTGATAAGGTTAATATTGAGTCTGCTAATGTAGCTATGAGAAAGGAATTAGACCTTTTCGCTAATGTAAGACCTGTCAGAATCCCTGAGGAAGGCATTGACTGGACATTCTACAGAGAGAATACAGAAGGCGGTTATACATTAGGCTCAAAGGGTTTTGAGGTAGATGAGGATTTGGCATTTGACTTTACTGTAGCAACTACTGATGGTACTGAGAGAATTATAAGAGCTGCTTTTGATTATGCTAAGAAAAATAACAAAGGTAAGGTTACTTGTGTAACTAAGGCTAACATTATTAAGACAACTGACGGTAAGTTTTTAAATACATTTAAGGAAATTGCTAAGGAGTATCCTGATATTGAAACTGATGACTGGTATATTGATATTATGACAGCTAAGTTAATTGATCCTAAGAGAAGACAGGGCTTTAAGGTTGTTGTTCTCCCTAACCTTTATGGTGATATTATTACTGACGAGGCTGCTGAGTTCCAGGGCGGTGTAGGTACTGCCGGTTCTATTAATATGGGTAAAAAATATGCTATGTTTGAGGCAATTCACGGCTCTGCTCCAAGAATGGTTGAGGAAGGCAGAGATAAATATGCTGAC